>NZ_MRCT01000151.1 GCF_002208625.1 Methanobrevibacter sp. 87.7 | reverse complement strand
ATATATAAAAATATAATATTTATTATTAAGAACTAAGATTGTTGAAAGATTTAAAAACAATGAATTTTACTTTTTATACTAATATATAAAAAGCATATATTTATTCAGATTTTATAAAAAAAGAATAATCTAAAAAAGGTGAAATTATGACAGAATCAGAAATAAGTTCATATTTAACTATTAAAAAAGATTTTTCTGGGGAAACATTAAAACTAGAAGAAAATGATGTTAAAGTACAAACAAGATCTGACGATATGATGATAATTCATTATAAAGCACCAATGTACAAAACAATCGAATTAGAAATGTTTTTTGAAGATTTTAACCAAACAGAATTATTAACATTTAACATCGGAGATACTGGTGAAATTGATGTAAGATACAGAGGACTAATAGATGCTAAAGATAGTTTATTACCTAAATATTATGATCATAAAATCTTACTACTTCAAGAATCAAGATGTAGAAAAAGAGGAGATTTAAAAAACATTAAGAAAACATCAACATTTATACCAAATTATACATTAAGTAAAGGAAAAAGAAAACACCCAAATTAAAATTTTTTTATATTTTTTTAACTTTTTTTAAAATTTTGTGATTAAATGAAAAGCAAAATAGAAATTAATAATATACCAATAACCATTGAAAGGAAAAAGATAAAAAACATGTATTTACGTGTTTTACCTCCTAATGGAGAAATTAAAATATCTGCACCTTTATCTATTTCTCAAAAAGACATTATAAAATTTGCAAATTCAAAATCTGATTGGATAAAAAATAAACAAGAAAAAGTAATTAAAGAATCAGAAAAAGCTAAAAAAAGACAAATTAAATATATTACTGGAGAAACACATTATCTATGGGGAAAACCATATACTCTTCAAATTATAAAGAAAAATAAGAAATATAATAATGTTTTTATAGATAATAATAAAATTTACTTACCAGTAAAAGAAAATTCTAGTTTTGAAAACCGACAAAAAACAATGATTGAATGGTATAGGGAAGAAATTAAACAAAAGATTCCTGAGATTCTAGAAACATGTATAAAAATTGTAGGTAAACGTCCAAATGAATGGAGAGTAAAAAATATGAAAACCCGCTGGGGAACCTGCAATGTACAAAAGAAAAGGATTTGGATAAATTTACAACTATGTAAAAAATCTCCAGAATGTTTAAAATATGTACTTATTCATGAATTAACACATTTATATATTCCAAATCATGGAAAAGACTTTAAAAATCTTATGAATCAATTTTATCCAAATTGGAAAGAAACTAAAAACTTATTAAAAAAAGAAAAATATTACTAATTTTTAAAATATAAAAACTAAAAGCATTTAATAAGATTTAAAGAGTTAAAATAAATTTAAAAAATAAAAAATGAAAAAATAAAACTTAAAAATAAAAATTAAAATTAAAATTAAAATTAATAAAAAAAATAAAAAAATAAAACTTAAAAATAAAAATTAAAATTAATAAAAAATATTTAAAAAAGTGATAAAATGTTTAAAGATTATCCACAAGAGCCTACAGATATTGCAAAAGTAAATTCAGAAGAATATAATAGTAAATTAATTGGAGAAAATGAAAGAGGAACAGTACATATTCATGGTCCATATGGTAATAAGAATTCAGATATAAAAATAGCTTATTTAATTGGTATGCACCCATTAGAAAGTAAATCCCATAGAGCATTATTTGATACAATTTTAAGTAAAGAAGATAATTTAAATTATAAATATTACATTTATAATATTAATGTTAAAAAAGAACTTGATAAAGAAACAGAAGGACGTATGGATGGTCAAAAATTAGCAAAAGAATTTGTTGTACCTGATGTTACAAGTAAAAAATATGATTTTGCAATAGATATTCATGGAAACAAAGGAAAAGTAGTACCTGGAAAATATGAAGAAAGTAATTTTGTATTTGCACCAGGATTTGATGAAAAATCTGAAAAATATATGAATATTTTACTTGATAAAATAGATGAAATAGTATATTATGCACCAGAATATCGTACTAGTCCACCATATATGACTTTACCAATTGTTGAAAGCGGAATTCCAACAATAGTTTATAAAACATTTTCATATGAACCAATGAGTAAAACCTATGATTTAGCAGAAAAACTAGTAAATACAGTAGACAATATCAAATTTGAATAAATTTTAAAAATAAAAACTAAAAAAACAAAAACTACAATAGAAAATAAAAACTAAATAAAAAATAAAAACGATAAATAGCTAATAACTATTTAAAAAAATTAATTCCAAAATAAAAAGATAAGCTATGAATTTATTTCATAGCTTCTTCTACAGCAACTGCTACAGCAACAGTAGCACCTACCATAGGATTATTACCCATACCAATTAATCCCATCATTTCAACATGAGCTGGTACAGATGAAGAACCTGCAAATTGTGCATCACAATGCATTCTTCCCATAGTATCAGTCATACCATAAGAAGCTGGTCCTGCTGCCATATTATCTGGGTGAAGTGTTCTTCCAGTTCCTCCTCCAGAAGCAACTGAGAAATATTTTTTACCTTTTTCCATACACTCTTTTTTATATGTTCCTGCTACAGGATGTTGGAACCTAGTAGGATTTGTTGAATTACCAGTAATAGAAACATCAACATCTTCAAGGTGCATAATAGCTACACCTTCTCTTACATCATTTGCACCATAACATTTAACTTTTGATCTTTCACCTTTAGAATATGCTTTTTCTTCAACAATTTTAAGTTCATCAGTGAAATAATCAAAATCAGTTTTTACATAAGTAAAACCATTAATTCTTGAAATAATTAAAGCTGCATCTTTTCCTAAACCATTTAATATAACTCTTAAAGGTTCTTTTCTTACTTTATTTGCAGAATTTGCAATACCAATAGCTCCTTCAGCTGCAGCAAAACTTTCATGTCCTGCAAGGAATGCAAAACATTTAGTTTCTTCACTTAAAAGCATTGATGCAAGGTTTCCATGACCAAGACCTACTTTCCTATTATCTGCAACACTTCCAGGAATACAAAATGATTGTAATCCTTCACCTATTGCTTTTGCAGCATCAGATGCTTTTGTACATCCTTTTTTAATTGCAATTGCTGCACCAACAGTATAAGCCCAACATGCATTTTCAAAACAAATAGGTTGAACTTCTTTAACAATTTCATATGGATTAAATCCTTTTTCTTCACAAATAGCTTTAGCTTCTTCTAAATCTTTAATACCATATTTATTAAGTACAGGAATAATTTGATCTATCCTTCTTTCATAACCTTCGAATAAACTCATACTACCTCTTCCTTTACTCTTTCCTTGGATCTATTGTTTTAACAGCTTCATCAAATCTTCCATATTGACCACTTGCATTATCAATAGCTTCTTTAGGATCAATACCTGCTTTAATATCATCAATCATTTGTCCTAAATTGATATATTTATATCCAATAATTTCATTATTTTCATCTAAACCTAATTCAGTAATATAACCTTCTGTAAGTTCAAGATATCTAGGACCTTTACTTTTAGTACTGTAAATAGTACCTACTTGACTTCTATGACCTTTACCTAAATCTTCAAGACCTGCTCCAATAGGAAGACCATCTTCAGAAAAAGCAGATTGTGTTCTACCATAAGCAATTTGTAAGAATAATTCTCTCATAGCAGTATTAATAGCATCACAAACTAAATCAGTATTTAATGCTTCTAAAATTGTTTTACCAACTAAAATTTCACCAGCCATAGCTGCAGAATGAGTCATTCCAGAACAACCAACAGTTTCAATTAATGCTTCTTCAATAATTCCATTTTTAACATTTAATGTTAATTTACAAGTACCTTGTTGAGGTGCACACCAACCAATTCCATGAGTTAAACCAGAAATATCTTTAATTTCTTTAGATTGCACCCATTTACCTTCTTCAGGTATTGGTGCTGGTCCATGATTAGCTGCTTTAGCAACAGGACACATATTCTCTACTTCAGTTGAATATATCATCTTTTCATACCTTTTAAATTTTTAAAAATTATAATATAAGTATTATAATAATATATAATAATTTTTTAATTTAATTAGTTTTCTTTTTTATATAAACTAAAAAGAAAATTATCTAAAATATAATTAGTTTTCTTTTTTAT
>NZ_MRCT01000150.1 GCF_002208625.1 Methanobrevibacter sp. 87.7 | reverse complement strand
TATTTATTCTATTTTTATTTATTTTATTATTTATTTAATTTTATTCTTTTTATTTTTTTATTATTTATATAAAATTTTATTTTATTAAACTAAATTTTTCATAAAAAATTTAGGTATACCTAAACATTTATATACTAGTTCTGACTTATTATTATATAAGAAATTTAGGTAAAACTAAAAATTTAAAAGAATTTACAAATAGCATAACGGAAATTAAAACTCACATTACCTTTCTATATAATCTTTTAAATTAAATATTATTTAACTCCATATATTGTTATAATAAATCAAATTATTTTACTTAAAATATCATATTATCTCTCTATTTATCTAAATTTCTTATGAAACACAGAGGATTAAAAGTATTTTCATAAAGTCCCACTTAAATCATTTATTTTTTCTCCGCTTTTAATCCTTCTCAACTATTCAATTTTTTTATTAAATTATATTATTTTATTGTTTTTTAATTTAATTTATTAACATAGAATTATATTTTCTTAATTTCAGTGTTTTTTATAGAATATTTTTTATTAAATTAAATTTATTAATTAAATTATTATTATTATTTGAGATTAAAATAAATTTTATTATTTATTTTTCCATATTTATAAGTTCATGATTATGATTGAAATTTTCAGAATTTAAATTTTTTAATGTTATAATTTTTTTCTAGTATTTTTATTAGTTTTATATTTTTTTATTACATATCTTAGGAAATATCAATAAAAAATTTAGGCATACCTAAACATTTATATACTAGTTCTAACTTACTATTATATAAGAAATTTAGGCATACCTAAAAATTATAATTGTCATTATATTACTCTGCATGATCTTGAAATTATAGTTTTCATTACATATATTATCTGCCAAAAATTTTATGCCGAATTTCTTTTAAAAAACAGTCGGATCAAAAGTTTCTATCTAAAAAATTAGAAAAAAGCCTTAAATCACACTCTTAAAAAAATTAACTTTTGATTCACACTCAAATGTTTTTTAACCTCTCTTTAAAAAACATATTAAATCATAAGCATAATCTTATTAATAAAAGCCTTAAATCACATTATAATCTGCTTTTGATTTAATATTCAAATGTTTTTTAAAGTTGTTTTTATTATTTTTTTTTATTAAAATTGTTTTTTTACTTATTTTTTATTTAGTTTATAAATATTATTTTTAAAGTTTTTCTATTTTTTCTAAATAAAGTTTATATTTATTAATTAAAACAAAACTTGTTTTAATATGAAATTACATATTTATGATTAATTTAATTATAAATTAATAAGTGGTTAAAATGAAGATTTGGATAGATATTACAAATGCACCACATGTACGTTTCTTTAGAGATGTAATTAATTATTTCAAAAATGAAGGGGAAGATGTAATAGTTACCACTAGAGATTTTGGTGATATTCATAAACTTATGGATATGTATAATTTAGATTACATTTCAGTAGGACATCATGGTGTTTCATTATATGAAAAACTTAGAGATTCAACAGAACGTATTAATGAGTTAATTGATATTATTGCTCCTGAAAAACCTGATGTAGCAATTAGTAAACATTCAATAGAATTACCAAGAATAGCTTATGGTCTTGGAATTCCTAGTTTATTTGTTCTTGATAATGAACATGCAACTGCAGCAAATAAACTTACTCTTCCATTATGTAATAGAATAATATCTCCAAATGTTATTGATATGTGGAAATTAATGGAATATGGTGCAGATCCAAATAAAATTATCCGTTATAAAGGTACTAGTGAATTAATGCATTTTAAACATTTTAAATATAATGAAAATATATTTGAAGATTTAGGGCTTGATTTAAAATTTGATAAAACAATTTTTATGAGACCAGAACCATCACTTGCATCTTATTTAGATACTGATTGTAATAAATCTGTTTTAACCCCTATTGTAGATAGACTTAAAGATTATGCAAATATTTTAATTTTACCAAGATTTAAAAAACAAGCTGAAATATTTGAAGGAATTGAAAATGTTACAATTCTTAATCCACCAGTAGATACTTCAAGTATTATTAAAAGAAGTGATCTTGTAATTGGTGCTGGAGGAACTATGAATAGGGAAGCAGCTATTTTACAAACTCCTGTAATTTCATGTTATCCAGGTAAAACTTTATCAGTAGATCAATATTATGTAGATAATGGTTTAATGTTTAGATCTATTGATGATGATGAAATAGTGTCTACTGCATTAGATTTTATTGTAAATCCACATAAAAAAGTAAATATAAAACATGATGATTTATTTAAAATAATTATTGATAATGTTTATAAACTTGCTAATGATGATTAATTTTTTTTATTCTTATTAGTTTGTTTTTTTATATTATAACTTTCTATTATGTATAAATTTGCTAATTTAGTAATCTATACATTAAGATTAATTCTTATTAATTTTTAATATAAATTTTTATTGTTTATTGTTATTTTTTTAATTTCAAAGGATTATTTTTTTAGGGCTGGTAGATCAGATGGTAGATCGTTACCTTGGCATGGTAAAGGCCTCGGGTTCAAATCCCGATCAGTCCATTTAAAAGTTTATTTTATTATTTTTTTTAAAATTAGTTTTTTTATTTTATTTAATTTAAATAAAAACAATAGTTTTAATATAATTAAAATATAAATTAAATTAATATAAAATATAATATAGTTTAATATAATTCATTATTATTTACGATATTTAAATATCGGATTTTATGTTTTATATGTATTAATTTCTTATTATAATTTTTTTATATTTTATAAAAAATATTATTTTTAGTGATAAAACATGTTATTGATTGCGCAAAATCATTTACAATTAATTATTGAAATAGGAATCATTTTAATTGCTTCAATGATTTTTATTATAAATTTAGTTCCTTTATCACTTAGTGTAGTTACATTCTTATCTTTATTCTTGTCAGGAGCGTTTATGTTACTTTTTGCAGCTGATATTCTCATGCTGTTTTTATCATTTGGTCAAAATGAGTTTACTCATCCATTTGGTCCTCTTGCTCTTGCATGTGTAATTACAGCACTATCATCGATGAAGGTAATGGAAGAGTCGGGTGTGAATGTTAAAGGTCTTAAAAAATTAGTATACCTTATTATTATTGGTATTACTGTTTTTGGTGGAATGATGCACAGATCTTTCCTTACTCTTTGGATTTTAGGTTTATTCATAGGATACACAATGATATCTAAATCTTTCAGACAAAAATCTGTTTTCACTTTAAAAAGGATTTTCATGTTTTTAGGTTTAATTGTTATAGCATTTGGTTTACTCCAAGGTTTATCTATGGTTTTAAACATGCCTATTTTCTCTCCTATGTTAAGGATTGCAAGGATTGAAACATATTCTGGTAGTAGTATTAAAACTGTACTTGCAAATACTCAACTTATTGGTCATAATATAAATGCTTCTTATTGGTCTAATGCTACAGCAACAGGATTTGCTGAAGGTTATATTTCATTACCAATGCAATTTATATTGTTCTTTGGTTTACCATATCCTGTATTCTTTGGTACATTAGTAAACCAGAAAGATACAATTGATTACATGTTAAGTGGTATCTTTGGATATGCTTTTGATTTTGGATATTTAGGTTTAATTGGTCTTATAATATTTGTTTTATTTGTAATTGTTGTAGGACTTAAAGTTTTAACTATATATCGTCAATTAAGAGAGAAGAAAAGTCAAAAATTTTTAGGAAGGGAAGTTCTTTTAATTGGTTGTCTTTCTGCATTTATTGCACAGACTTTAATTGGTTGTTTCATATTTAATAGGACTATTAACGGTTTAGCATTATTAACGTTCTTGTTCTTAGCTGCTTTAGTCTTAGGACATTCGGTTGTTGTAACGAGACATTAAACTTTTTTAAGTTTAATTTCTCAACTTTTTTTTATTTTTTTTATTAATTTTTATTTTTTTAATGTTTTTTGTTTTTATTTCTTGTTTTTTGTGTTTTTTTAATTTTTAGTGTTTTTTTTTTATTTCTAATTTTTATTTTGTTATTTTTTTTATTTTTTATCTATTAATTACTATTTTTTTACTTATATCACTGTATATTTATTTATTCATAATTTTTTTATTTTAAATTTCTTTTTATTAAAAATTAAAATATTGTTTTTTAAATTTTAATTTAATCTTATCA
>NZ_MRCT01000149.1 GCF_002208625.1 Methanobrevibacter sp. 87.7 | reverse complement strand
TTATTGGATTTTTAGTTATTTTTTTGTTTTTTATTTTTTTATTAGTTTTTTTATTTTTTCATAAGTTTTTTAATTATTTTTATTGGTTTTTATAGTTTTTTTATTTTATTTTTTATTTTTTAACTAATTTTAGTTAAAAAAATTTTAATTTAGATTTTTTCTTTAGAAAAGTTTAAAAAAACTAAAATACAATTATTAAATATGGATTGTGAAATGTGTGGGAAACCTATTAAAGGAAACCCAATTAGAATAAAAATTGATGGCGCAGTAATGGAAGTATGTAAAGACTGTTCTAAATTTGGAAAAGTTCAAAAGGTTCCTAGACGTTCTAAATTTGCACAAAATAATAAAGGCAAAAATTCTAGGAGAAACAATACTTCAAAAAGAAATTATTCTAGAAAAGAGGAACCTATGGATGAATTAGTTGAAGATTATGGTTCCATTATTAAGCATGCTCGTGAATCTCAAAAACTTTCAAGAAAAGAATTAGGTCAAAAAATTAATGAAAAAGTTTCAGTTATTACAAATGTAGAATCTGGAAAAATGGAGCCTGATTTAAAACTTGCTAAAAAATTTGAGAAAGAGTTAAATATTAAACTTATTGAAAAAGCTGAAACTTTAGATTTAGAATCATTTAAAAACTTAGCTGATGGTCAAAACAGTCTTGCTAATGTTGTTAAATTTAAAAAACCTAAAAAATAGTTGAATTTATTAAATTAATTTTAATACTATTTTTCTATTTTTAAAGTTTCTTTATTTAATTAAGTTTTAGTTTGTTTTTTATTTTTTATTAGATTTTTATTTATTTTATTTTTTCTTTAATATTGATTGTTTTTTTAAGTATTTTATTGTTTTTGTTGATTTTATTTTATTATTTTTTTTTAATTTCTTAGAATTTTTTATATTAATTACATAATTTTATATTTTTAATTATAATTTTCATTATTATATTAACATTTATTAATATATTTTAAAACTTTATTTTTTTATAATTAACTTGTTTAATCTTATTAATTTTTTAAAAACAGTATATTTTATATCTTTTTATTATATAATATCATTGTATTTTCTTTAATTTTATTTTATATAATTATATGGTTAAAATAATTCATAAAATTTATATATTACATAAACAAATACTAATATGATATATAAGGACATAAAATTTAAGTGAATAATGGTATAATTATTGTAGTATAATATTATAAATTTTTAAAATTTAATTAATTAATGTTTTAATCTTTTTAATATTCATTAAATTTAAATATTAGTTTACTTAGATTTTAATTATCAAATTAAACATTATTGTGATAATTAAATCTAAAATTAGACTAATTTTTATTTTAAAACACTTAAGTTTATTTTATTATATTCTTTAATTAGAATTATATACTTTACGGAGCGTTTTACTAATGGCTGAATATAATGAAGATTTTTCAAAAGAATTACTTAGTAAAATTGAAGAATTGAAAGATGAAGTAAATTTGCTTAAAGAAGAAAACACTAAAACTAAACGCAATTTAATGTGGAAAGTTAGGAAATTAGAAAAAGATAAAGTTCTAACTGAAAATGAAAAAATCAGGTTAGAAAGAGAAGTAAAATCTTTAAGAGGTGAAGTTGAAAGATTTAGGTCACCTCCACTTGTCCTTGCAACTATTAATGAAGTTATTGATGATTCTAGAATAACTGTTAAAAGTAGCACAGGTCCAAGTTTCTTAATTAATTATTCTAAATTCATTGATCCTAAATTATTACAACCTGGTGCAAGAGTTGCTTTAAATCAACAAACATTTGGTGTAGTTGAAGTATTACCTTCTGAAAAAGATCCAAGTGTATCTGGTATGGAGGTTGAAGTAAAACCTGATGTTACCTATGATCAAATTGGTGGTTTAGAAGATCAAATTGTTGAAGTTAAAGAAACTGTTGAATTACCTTTAACTAAACCAGAATTATTTGAAAAAATTGGTATTGACCCACCTAAAGGTATTCTTTTATATGGACCACCAGGAACTGGTAAAACTTTACTTGCAAAAGCAGTAGCTAATGAAACAAATGCAACCTTTATTAAAATCGTTGCAAGTGAATTTGTTAAAAAATATATTGGTGAAGGTGCAAGATTAGTAAGAGAAGTTTTTGAACTTGCTAAAGAAAAAGCACCATCTATTATATTTATTGATGAAATAGATGCTGTAGCTGCAAAAAGACTTAAAAGTTCCACTAGTGGTGATAGAGAAGTTCAAAGGACTTTAATGCAATTACTTGCAGAACTTGATGGATTTGAATCTCGTGGAGATATTGGAATTATTGGTGCAACCAATAGACCAGATATTTTAGATCCTGCTTTATTAAGACCTGGAAGATTTGATAGGTTTATAGAAGTACCTGAACCTAATGAAGAAGGAAGAAAACAAATTCTTCAAATACACACTGCTAAAATGGCTTTAGCTGAAGAAGCAGATTTAGATTTACTCGCTGCTTTAACCGATGGTTGTTCTGGTGCAGATTTAAAAGCAATATGTACTGAAGCAGGTATGTTTGCTATTAGAGCAGACCATGATAAAGTTTATGTATCTGACTTTATGGATGCTGTAGATAAAATCATGGGTGTAAACCACGAAGATGATATATCTAAAGAAGCTGGAGTAATGTTTGGTTAAATAATAGTTATACTAATTATTTAACTTTTAAGCTTTAGTTTAGTTAAAGTTTTAACTTTAGCTTTAAATTTTAATTTATTTGCTTTAGTTAAAGCTTTATATTTAAAAAAATTAGTTTAACTTTTTATAAGTTAATTAATTTATTTAAACTGTTTTAAAAATATTTAATGGCCAATGATGAACCCTATGAGCTCTGATCCGTGATGAATGATGGGCGAACTGAGGCCTTTTTTTATTTAAATTTATTATCTATTTTTTTAAGTTTTTTTTATTCTGTTTTTTGGTATTTATTTCCATTCTATTTTTTGAATGTTTTTTACTATTTTTAGAAGTTTTTTTTAATTAATCTTTAAAAATTAAATTTAAAATATTAATTTCTATGTAAATTTTTTAAAAAACTTGAATTAAAGTATATGTTAAAAAGTTTAGATAATAATTTAATTACTAAATATCTTTTTTTAAGAGAATTTTTATAGAATATTTGAGCCCATTTTTCATCAAATTTTAATTTGACATTTGCATAATCTGTAATTTTAGAAATATAATTTATACTTTTCTTCATTGGAATTTTTGATTGTAAAATCAATATGAAAACAGGAATAAACATACTACTTAATACTGATGATATTACATAATCATAATCAAATTTTTTCATATAATCAATATTAAATTTTAGACTTTCAATAATATTAGTTAAATCAGATTCTTTAACTTTATATGATAAGGATTTTTCATTATCTTCACGTATTATATGTTTATATCCATAATATTTTGGTAAAAATTTAATATTTCCACTATGAAAATAAGATTGTAGATTAAAGTAAACATCTTCATTGTATAATAAATTTGGACATTTTATATTATATTTATTAATAAATTCCCTTTTGTAAATCTTATTCCACATATAAGTATCTTGAAGAAGAGTTTTATTTTCTAAAGGATTAATTATAACCTCTGTTAAATTAATATCTTTTGAATTAAATAGTTTATTATCATATTTTGATACTACAACATTAAATTCAGTTTTATTAATTGCATTAAACATAACTTCACAATAATTATTTTTATAATAGTCATCACAATCTAAAAACATTATATATTTTCCTGTAGCTTTGTCTAATGCAATATTTCTTACAGGACCTGGACAACCATTATTTTTATTAAGATAAGTACATTTAATATTCTTATATTTATCTTCATAAGTTTTCATAATCTTTGTAGAGTTATCTGTAGATTTATCATCTATTAAAATTAGTTCAATATTTTCAAAACCTATTGTTTGATTAATAACAGAATCAATACAATGATTTAAATATTTTTCGCTATTATATACTGGTATAATAACAGAAATTTTATACATATGCATCCCCCTTTAATATGTATATTTTGGAGATTATATGATAAAAATTTTTGTATATTTTTCTTTAATTAAAGAATAATTGATTAAAAACAGGTAGAATTAAGATTTATTATTAATTTAAATAGTAATTTAAATTTTAATTATAAATAATACAAATTAAAA
>NZ_MRCT01000015.1 GCF_002208625.1 Methanobrevibacter sp. 87.7 | reverse complement strand
TGATTATATTATTAATTTAAAAGGAGGTGGAAAAATAAAGACAAAGTATTCGAAATATTATATCTTACTAATAATTATTATATTTACATTGATTACACTTAGTACAATTAATGCAACAGATGTAAATAATTCGAATACAAAACATAATGGATTATTAGATAAACAAGTATTAAGTTCTAATAGTAATATTGAAATTAATACTAAAACTAGTTTAGATTCTGAAATTGCTAATAAAACAGTTATAGATTCTAATTATAAATCAAATTTAAATTCTGAAAGTGAAATGAATTTAAAATCAAGTAATAAAACTACAATAAACTCTAAAGATAAATCAAATTTAGAAAGTTTAAAAGAAAATACAGAAACAAAAACCTTAGAAACAAACAAGACCAAAAACACAATAAAAACAGAAGATACGAAAAATATTAATAAAGAAAATGATAATTATCCTGGAAAAACCATTATAATTACTGATGATAATTATGAAGAATATTTCAATAAATATACTGGTGAAATATTATCAGATGATCTTTTTAATAATGGAGATATTCTAAAAATAGGAAATATCACAAATAAATTATTTAAGATTAATAAAAGACTTTTCATTACAAGTACTGGTCCTGATGATAAAATCAGAAATGGAGGAATATTTTTATTAAAAGGTAGTGATGGTTCAACTATTACTAAACTTAATATTATAAATAATGAATCAATAGTAAATCTTAATGGATATAATCTAGTTATTCCTTATGGATTATCATTAAATAGTACAAATAATATTATTATATCATTTAATACATTAGATTTAACTAAATGTGAATTTGGTTTTTCTCTATATGCTTATAATTCTTCTTATGATCAAATTATTTATAATTCTTTCCATACTGGAAATTCTGAAAGAGAAACTACAAGTTGTCTAGTAATGGATTTATCAAATTTTAATAATATTTCATATAACAATTTAACTACAATTCAATCAAATGTTATATATTTAAATCATTTAGGATGGGCTGGAGTAAAAGATGTTTGTATTGGAACCTATATCGCTAATAACTATTTACATACTGATATACCATCACCCATGTCTTATGGAATGCAAATAGTTTATGGATATCATAATAATACAACTGTAATTAACAATACAATAGACAGTGTATCTGATGCTATTAATATTGATGGAGAAAATATTACCATTATTGGAAATAAGATGATTAATATAACTGAATCAGGTATTAATAATCATGGAAAAAATATTTTAATTGAAAACAATAGTTTAATCTCTTACCAAAATATAAATGGTGGAGGTATCAAAATTTTTGGAAGTAATGTAAGTATTTCCAACAATAATTTAAAATTCAATAATGGTAGCTATTTTGGAATATCCATATATTCTGAAAATACTACTTCTTCAAACAATAATATTACACTAAAAAATTATGGTATAGGATTTATCTTAAATAACAATAATATTACAATAATTAATAACACAATACTTGCTAAAATTGATACTGGAATTTATTTAAATGGTTCAAACAATAAGATTTTAAATAATATTATTGAATCTGATGCTTATGGAATTAATGCTAATATAACAAATGATAGAATCATGAATAACACTATTATGGGAAATAGAATAAAATCTGATAAAGATGGTATTGCTATTTATGGTTTAGTTTATCATAGTATCATTGGAAATAATATAATTGATACAAATGGAACATTTGGTATTTACAGAAATATAACTGATAATAAAAGTGATAGTCTATTTGATAATATAATCAATGGAGTATTAACAGATCCAACTGCTATTACAATTAACGATGGAAATTTCTATGATTTCTTTACAAAAGATGGATATTTAAACTTTACATTTAAAGAAGGTGCAAATAGAGTTATAATTTTAACTGTTTTAACAAATAAAAAGATTATAATTGATAAAACCATGTATTTAATGAGTAATATGAATAATAATTTCTTATTCAATGTTACAATAGATTTAATTAAAGGTTCTGAAGGCACTATTATTAAAGATTTAAATATATACAATCTAAACAATGATAAAGCAATAAAAATTGCTAATACTAGTGATATTGAAATTACAGGAAATAATATTACTTTAATTAATTCAAATAAAGCAATTAAAATGATTAATGGAATTTCAATAGAAAACTCAAATAATAACAATATTAATAAAAACAATATCTATATTGAAACTCTTAATTCTGGAAGAGGAATTGATATATTAAATAATAGTGATGAAACTAAAATATCAATATCTAAAAATAATATTGTTATAAAAGCAGATAGTGGAGAAGGTATTAGAACAGAATCACTAAATAATAGTCAAATTGAAGAGAATTACATAAATATTTTATCAAATAATACAAGTTATGGAATAAATTTAAAAGAAAATAATAATTTTAATAATATAAGTATTGATTCAAATAGCATTATAATATATTCAAACAATAGTGCATATCCAATAATTTCAAATAATATTAATAATTCTTTAATTAATAAGAATAAAATCTATTCAAATTCTACTAATACTAATACAATATTAGTAAACAATGGATCTAATCTTAAAATTAAAGAAAACATTTTTAAAGTATTTGCAAATAATAACGAGGATAATATAATAATCAATCTTTTAAATAAATCTAATAGAATTGATATAAGTAAAAACATTATTGAAACTAATCTTAAAAATATTATAGATTACTATAAATATAGTGTTAAAATCGAAATAGAAAATAATACTTATGTAATTGGAGATTATAACTTCTTAAACTATTTCACTAACAAAACAAATGGAAGATTAAATTCTTCTATTAAAAAAGGAGATAAAATATTATTTAAAAATTTAACAACTGTTAAATCATTTATAATTGATATCCCATTGAATATTAGTTCATATGATTCAAACTCAATTATATCTTCAATAATAATATTTAATAATGAAAGTTCTAAATCAACAATATCTAATTTAATATTTAACACTGAAAATGAACTTAAAATCATTTTAAATAATACAGAAAATATTAAATTTAATAATAATATTATACGAATTAACAATACAATAAATGGAAGTATTATAATAATAAAATCTGGATTAAATAATAGTTTATCAGATAATGATATTATTATAAATGGAAATTTAGATAGTGGAATTATTAATATTACAGATAGTGAAAATACAATATTTAAAAATAATAATATTGAAGGAAATACTACAGGACTATTAATTTTAATAGAAAATATAAACTCTAAAACTAGTAAAATATCCAATAATAATATTAAAATCAATACAGAAATAATCAAATTAATTGAATCATTAAATTCAAATAATACAGTTATAAATTCAAATAAAATTAAAATTATAACATCTAAAGGTTCCGCATATTTCGGAAACAATACAAATAATGAAACTATAGAAAATAACAATATAATCATAATTAATAATGGAAAAACTCCATTAAATGATGATTTTAAAGATTTAATACTTGGAAATCAAACAGGAATATATTGTGTTAACATAAATTCCACAATAATTAAAAATAACCATATTGAATCATTAAATTCAACAGATGATTATTGTATATACATTGATTCAAAATCTAATAATACATATATTATATATAATTATTTAGTAAGTGATAATAATAGAAAAACTGCAAATATTGCAGTTTACTATAAAGATTCTAAAGTTTATGAGAATACTCCTTGTGAAATTTATATTTCAACAAAAGGAAGTGACGAATACGGAAATGGAACTAAAGAAAATCCATATAAAACACTAAAATATGCAATAAGTAAAACTTTTAATAATGGATTTATTTACATAGAAGATGGAGATTACTTTGAGAATGATATTATAATAAATAAAAATATTACAATATCTGCAATTAATAAAGAAAAAGTAAAAATCAACCTTAACACTGGTAGATTATTTACAATCAATAATAATACAAATTTAACAATTAAAAACTTAATATTTACAAAAGGAAATTCTATCAATGGTACTGTATTCTTTAATAATGGAATATTAAATATTATAAATTCAAAATTTAAAGATAATACAGCACTTAATGCTAATAAAACAGAAGTATCAGGTTTTGGTGGTGTAGCTACAAATTATGGAGATTTAAACATAATAAATAGTAGTTTTAATAATAATATTGCTCACAAAGGTGGAGTAATTAGAAATTACAAAAACCTAAGAATTTACAATTCTACATTCTATAATAACTCTGCAACTGAAGGTGGAGTAATATATAATGAAGGAAATTGTAATTTATATAATTCTAGTTTCTATAATAACACTGCAATAAACTCTGTACGTTTCTGTATTACTTATAAATCCAATAAAGAAGATGTAAGTAAATGTTGTAACGTTGGTTCTGGTGGAGTAATATATAATAATGGAAATTCCAAACTCATTGTAAATAATTGTAAATTCAATTATAATTCAGCAGTTAATGGTGGAAGTATATACTTTAGTAGTAATTTAAAAACTCCAGATAATTCTACTTTAGAAATATACAATTCAACAATAAATAAAAACACTGCAAGTAAGAATGGTGGAGGAATCTATGGAAATGTTAATAAATTAACAATTAAATCCACTAATATCACAAACAACGAAGCAAATAATAATGGAGGAGGATTATCTATTAATAGCCTTAATGGAATAATAGATAGCTCTAAAATTACACATAATATTGCAGAAAATGGTGGAGGAATCAGTCTTTCTGGAAACATTACTATAACAAATACATTCATTAGTAATAATACTGCATCAAGTGGAGGTGCAATAGACTACAATGGAGAAATTGCATATAATCACCTTATAAATCATGTGAATATTTATAATTCAACTATAAGTAATAACCGTGGTTTAAATAATGGTGGAGCATTTAATGTTGAAAATGGTAATATAAAAATTTCAAACTCTAATATTGTAAATAACTATGCACCAGAAGGATCTACTATAAATGCATATAATAAAAATATAATCGATGTAGATAACCATAATTGGTGGGGCTCTTCAAAAGGACCTGATGACTCTGTATGGAGAACTGCTGATTTAAGTAAAAGAGATTGGGCAAGAACAGAAGTTATATGGTATAAAACAGATGATGATAATAAACCTTCAGGAAATCCTAGTGGAAATAATCCACACACTACAGTTCCTGGAACTTTACCTGGTGGTACAGGAGCTATCTTAATACCTAATACTGGAGAAGGTACACAAGGTACTGGAAATGGTCAAGGCCAAGAAGGTAATGGAAACGGTAGCGGTACAGGTACTGGAAATGGAAATGGTGGTACTATCAATGGTCAAGGAAATGGAAATGGAAATGGTGGAAATGGAAATTCTAATGGCCAAGGAAGTGGTGGTACAAGTGGAAATAGCCATGGAGTAGGTAGTGTTGGACTTAGTGGAAAAAGTGCTGGTGGTTCAAGTTCATCTTCTTCATCATATGGTGATAGTTCAGGTTCTATTTCTTCTGGATTGTCAAAAGCTTATGAACTAAGTAAAGAAAAATTAGCTAACACTAAAAAAGTTGATCCAAATACATTAATATATGTAATAATACTATTTTCAATATTAATTTATATTGGATACAGAAAAGAAAAAAGAAATGATAAATTTAGATGATTAAAACCTTTAATAAATCATCTATTTATTATTCTTTACCTTTTTAAATTAGAAAATAGTTATATAAATAAATTAATAATGATTTTAACTTATTTATATAACTAATTAATAATTTAAAGTAAAAATTAGTTTAAATATTAATAGTTAAGTAAAAAATTAAAGCAAAAAATTAATTTAGATATCAAATTAAAAAAAATAGCTCATAATTAACTAAAAAATTAAAGCAATTAATATTAGTTTATTTTAGAAAACTTTTAGGATGTGAAAATATTAAATTTAAGCTAAAATATTCTATTTTTCTTATTTTAATAATTATACTCATTTTATCTATATCTGGAATTAGTGCTACAGAAAATAATAATTTAAATAGTACAAATAATTCAATAAGTTTAGAAACAAACTATAATATTAATGAAAGTAGTATAAATGAATCACTTATACAATCAAATAATAGTATAAATGAACCAGAAATACTTTCAGATAATAAAAATAGTATAAATGAACCTAATACAGAAAATAGTAAAAATAGTATAAATAAACCGAATATACAAAAAAATAATGAAAATAACATACTTTCAGATAATAAAGAAAAAATAATTTATGTTTCAACAGAGGGTAGTAATACAAATGATGGATCAATAAATAACCCATATAAAAGTCTTGATTATGCAATTGAAAATGCAGAAAATAACTCAATAATATACCTTTTTAATGGAACATATACAGGTAGTGAAAATACAGGTTTTATTATAAATAAAAATTTAACAATAAGATCTTTAAATGGAAATGTAATTATAGATGGACTAAATAAAACTTATATTTTTAATATTACAGAAAATAACAATTTAATCCTAAATTCTATTACTATAATTAATGGTTATGGAGATTCAGATTCTGAAAGTTCATTTTATAATAAAGGAAACTTAACAATAATCTCATGTAATCTTAAAAATAATAAGGGATTTTTATCTAGTATTTCAAATTATGGTACTTTAATAATAAAAGATTCAAATCTTGATTTAAATAGAGGAGAACATATTGGAGACATTATTAATTATGGTGATTTAATTATAGATCACTCTATAATAAATAGAAATATCTTAAATAATTTTGGAAATATTGATTTAAATTATTCTACAATAAATTATGGTTTAATTACAAATAATAGTGGAATTAATAAAAGACCAAAAATTAAAATTAGCAATACCTCTTTTAATGAAAATATTTATAGTTATTTAGATATTTCAGATTCAGATATTATAATTGAAAATTCAAGTTTTCAATGTGGTGAAGAATATTTTAGAATATTCTTTAAAAATTCAACAGTTAATATTCGAAAATCAAGATTCCAATCAGTTATCCAATTAAATGGAAATAATGATATTAATATAATTTATTCATCTTTATACAAAGTTTATGGTTCAAATACTATTAATGAAAAATTTGTTAATATATCAAGTAATTGGTGGCAATTAAATAAAGGGCCAAATTATGGATATATAAATGATAAATTTAAACCTGAAGATTGGATAATCATAGAATTTACTTCTGATAAACCATTAAATAAAGGTGAAAATGCAAAATTAAGATTAACAACAAAACTTACTAATGGAACAGAAGTTTGGGATATTGATAAAAATATTGATATTATAGATATTCCAGCTAGTTTTGAATGTGAAAATGGTAAATTTAGTATAAATTCAGGAATTATTAAAAACCATATTCTTGAAACTGAATATACTGATAATACTGAAGAAACTGTAATATATGGAATAATAGATAAAGAAAGACTAAAATTATTAATTGGATGTGGATTTACAAACTATACAATTTATGTATCAACTAATGGTAGTGATATTAATGGTAATGGTTCAAAAGAAAATCCATATAAATCTATAAACAAAGCTATTTCAAAAGCATTTAATGGAAATACAATTTATATTTCCTCTGGAATTTATGAAGGATATTTAAATGCTAATCTTGAAATTAGTAAAGATCTTAAATTTATAGGATATGGTGGTTCTGTTACTATTAAAACATATCAAAATAGTAATACATTTAATCTTAAAGAATGGGGAAGATTACATTTATACAATATTAACTTCAATTCTGATAAAAATAGTATTAACACTATTATAAGTTCAAATGGTGGAACTATTTTTATAGATAACTGTAAATTTAGTAATATATTAAGTTCTAAACTTATATATGTCAGTGCATCCTACCATTCTGGAGGATTTGTATTTATTAATAATAGTGAATTTAATTATATCTCAGGAATGTGTGTATTTGGAAATCCTTCTGTTAAAATCTATAATTCCAATTTCACAGGATTTAATAAATTTGGTAGTTATAATGATTATAAATCAATTATTGTAACAAATAATAATATTTTTATAGATAATTGTACTTTTAAAAATAATAATATTGGAGCAATATACTCTAAAGATAATTATGCTGGAGGAAATGATATTGTTCCAGATGAAGTTATAATAAGAAATTCCATTTTCTTAAATAATAATGGAAACGATAGAGATGAATATGGAACTGATATCCCTGTAATTGGATTTTATGATGATTATCCAAATTCAACATATATTGAAAATTGTAAATTCATAGAAAACCATGGTATATGTTTAATTGGAGCAAATAATATTATTAATTCAAGTTTTATTTCAAATTATGAAGGTAACACAATAAAAAATGGTAATGAATATTCTGGATATGATTTAAATATATACAATTCAAGTTTTATTAATAATACAAATAATAAAACTGAAAACAAAGATAATTACAATTTAGGAGTAATATTTAATGGAGGAATATTAAATATTGAAAATTCAAGCTTTATTAATAATAGTGCAGGATATGGTGGTGCTATATATAATTATAAAACAACAAACATCAAATATTCTATATTCTTAGATAATAAAGCAAAATATTTAGGTAATGATATTTTTAATAGAATTGGTACAATGAATGCTTCTTCTAACTGGTGGGGTTCAAATGAAGGACCAAACTCAGATAAAGCATACAGATTCCTTGGAAATTTAATATTAGATAATTGGATAATTATGACCTTAAATCTAGATAATTATACTAATGATAATTATACTGTTAAAGTAGCATTAAATAAATTAACAAATTCCAATAAAGAGATATTTGATACAGAATATACAATTCCAGATACAAGAATTGCATACTTTAACTGTACATATGGACAAATAAATCAAACTACTGTAAAATTACATAATGGAACTGGATATGTTCTTGTAATATCAAATCTTAAAGAACATGATGCAGTAGTTTCTGCAAAAATAGATAAACAAATATTAAATTTAACAATTAGTAATAAAAGTACTAAAATTTTAATAGACAACTATGCAATATATGGTGAAAAACAGAATATTAATACAACATTAATAAATGTTAATGGTTATAAAATAGCTAATCAAACATTATTTGTAAGTTTTATAAATTCTACTGGAGAAAACCAAGGTACTTATAGAATTAAAACTGATGAAAACGGTTTTGCAGAATTAGAACTTAATCTTACACCAAATATTTACACAATAATTGTAAAATATGAAGGTAATGACTACTTTGAAGGAAGTAATAATACAGCTATATTAAATGTTCTAGTAACAACAACTAATATTATTGGATATAATCAAGTATATTATGGTAAAAATAATAATTTCTATGTAATTTTAAAAGATTCATTTAATAATCCATTATTAAATAAAATGGTATACTTCAATATAAGTAATGATAAAGATCATTATATCTTTATTACAAATACAAATCCAAGTGGAAGAGCAGATATTAATTTATCAATTAATCCTGGAAATTATAAAATTAATGCATACTTTAAAGGAGATAAATGGTATACTGGTTCAAATATAATAGTAAATATTACAATATATCCAAGTAAAACACAGATTATTGCATTAAATAAAACATTATATGGTTATGGTGATATTTACTCAATTAAACTTTTAGATAATGAAAGTAATCCTATTAAAGGAGAAATCGTTGAATTAACTATTAGTAAAAATAATATTAGTCAAACATTTAAACTAGAAACAAATGATGAAGCAAATGCAGAAATAGCTATTAACCTTTTACCTGGAACATATAATATAACTACAAGATATATTGGTAATAAAAATTATGGTCCATCAGAAACTAAATCAATTATCTCTGTAGAGAAAGTTATAAGTAGAATAGTTTCAGATCTTAATGTGAATTTAACACAAACAAATAATATTGTTCCAATAAAACTTATAGATTTATATGGAAGAGCAATAAACAATCAAACAGTTATACTCACAGTATATGAAAGAAACAACACTTATACATTTAAAGCAAATACTGATGAAGAAGGTATTTCATATATTATAGTTAATTTAAATCCTGGTGAATACCAAGGTACAATAAAGTATCAAGGAAATAACTGGTATAATCAAACAAATACAGGTATATCTTTAAGTAAAGATAAAGATTCAAATAGTACAATTGATGTAAAATTAAATGCTAGTGATTTTAAACAATATTATGGTGAAGATAAATACTTTAATATTACATTCAATGACCCAAATGCAAAATCTCAATCTGATAAATTAATTATAGTAAATATTATTGGAAAAACAAACTCAAAATCATATAATTTAACAACAGATGTAGATGGTATTGCAAGATTACAAATAAAATTAAATCCAGGAACCTATACAATAACATACAAATATGATAATATTTACTATGGAATTCATGTAAATGGAACAAATAATATTACAATATTAAAAACACCAACAATATTATCTTTAGAAAATATTACAATAAACTACAATACAGGAGAACTATATGAAATCATC
The DNA here is from genome assembly GCF_002208625.1 of Methanobrevibacter sp. 87.7. GTDB lineage: Archaea > Methanobacteriota > Methanobacteria > Methanobacteriales > Methanobacteriaceae > Methanarmilla. Next base: position 9,329 of record NZ_MRCT01000015.1, on the reverse strand, counting down.
TTAAAAGATATTAATGGAAATAAACTTAGTAATAAGAAAATTACATTAAATCTAAACTCTGCATATGGAACTAAAGAATACAATTTAACAACAGATGATTATGGAGTAGCTAGATTAAAAACTAATCTTAATGTAGGTAGCTATATTATTAAAGTTAAATATAGTGGAGATAATAATTATTATAACACAAGTAACAGTAGTACAGTAATAATTAAAGGATCAACAAATAAAATAGCTACAAAAATAGAATGTAAAGATATGACACAAGAAGCTGTTGATTTCTACCAAGGTGAAAGAGGAGACTACTTCAAACTTAGCCTTAAAGATAAAAATGGTAATGCTCTTAGTAATAAAAGAATCCAAATTGGATTTAATGGAGTAGTATATAATATAGTAACTGATAAAAATGGAACTGGAAAACTCCAAATCAATCTAGCATTTCCTGGAACCTATACCTTTGCAATTGCATTTTTAAGTGATGATAAATATGAAGGTAGTTTTGCTGTTGCAAAAATAACAATAACTAAAAAGACACTAAAAATAGTAACAACAACAAAAACATACACCCAAAAAACAAAATCAAAATATATAACAGCAACATTAAAAGATAAGAAAAACAGAGTAATTGCAAATAAACAATTAAAATTCACAATAAACGGAAAAACATATACAGCAAAAACAAATAGCAAAGGAATAGCTACAATAAAAGTTGATTTAAACACTAAAAAAATTTATACATATATTGTAACTTATTCTGGTGATAATAGATACAATAAAGTTACAAGTACTGGAAAAGTTAAAATAATTTAAAATAAAAGTGGTATATCCACTTTTACATCTATTTTTTTAAAATATATTATACAAAACAAGAAATCTAATTTTATTATATACGTTTTTATGTATATGAAACAGAAATGATTATAAAAAGCTTATTACACTCTTTCTTCTTCAAAATATAAAGGTGGAAAAATAGAAACAAGAAAAAAAAGATAAAAAAAGATAAAAGAAAAAAAATAAAAGAGAGTATAATTATTATATAAGATTTATTATTCATCTTATTCCTTTTAATCTTTAGGAATATTATACTTCTCTTTTACTTTATCATCTTTAGTAACATCTTGATCTTCAATTAAATCTAAAAAATCATCTAAAGGAACAGGTATATAACTTCCAAGATCTTCTAGATCATTATTTAATTCATAAGCTATAAATTTAATTAAACATTTATATTGAGGATATCGTATAATAAAATCTATTTCATCTTGTAATTGTGCATCCATTCTTATTTTATCAAATAGTTTATCATATTTTGCACGGCGCATATAAATCCTTGAAAGTAAAGTCCAACTACGATTTTCCCTGTCTGATCTTAATTTTCTCCATTCTGGATTAAATTTATTTAACATATCATGAAGTTCATCAGGTATTGCACTATTATAATTTAGTAATTCATTGAATAAATCTTCAGGTAAATTTTTAATTAACTCCTTATCTTCCATAGCAAATTTAAATACCATAAAAAATACACCCCTTTAAACTTAATTATATTATATTATAATATTTATATAAATTATATCTTTTTCTTATTAATAATTACATATTTTTTATCTAATCTAAGAGTTATATTATCTTTAAAACAACACAATCTTCACAGACATCAGAACCTAGAATAATCTATACTTTATTTACACCATACTATTTATAAACTGAAAAATACTTAAAAATAAAAAAATTATTATATAAATAAAATTTCTATAGAAAGATATAAATATTATAAAATAGCTATTTTATAAACACCTTTTTAATATATTAGATACATAAATAATATACTGATATATAAATTAATCATAATTTAATATTTTAATAAAAAAATTCAAATATATACAAGATTTCAAATAAGGTGTAAAATGTTAAATCATTTATTTCAATTTATTGGGCAAAGTTTTACAGTATTAGTTTTTGCAGTAATAATAATCTTGTTAATTGTACTTATATTAACCCACATATCATTAAATAAGGAAAGATTAATATTCCCAAAATTTATGCTTGCAGTAACAGATTTATTTTACTCACCATTAAAACATCTATCTAAATTACTTGGTTTTGATGAAACAATGATAGATCAAATGAGTATTGCTGTAAGAAATCATATCAATAAAAATAAATTTAAAAATACTGATAACTCTAAGAAAATAATTGTACTACCACATTGTTTAAGAAGTGCAGATTGTGAAGCAATATTAGATGAAACTGGTCTTGTATGTAATGAATGTGGTAAATGTTCAATAGGTGTTATTAAATCAAAAGCAGAGGATATGGGTTATAAAGTATTCGTTGTACCTGGAAGTAGCTTTGTTAAAAAAATCATTAAAAACAATGATTTTGACTCTGTATTAGGAGTTGCATGTTATGAAGATTTAAATCTTACAATGATACATCTTAGTGACTATGCACCACAAGGAGTACTACTTTCTAAAACAGGATGTTATCAAACAAAAGTAGATGTAAGAAGTGTTCTTGATAAAATAGGATACTACGATACTAAAAATAAAAAAGAAAAATCTAAACCTACTGCTGACTTAGAGATAAATCAGGAATTATGTGTTAAAAAAGATAAACATAATTATTAAATCTTTTTTAATATTTTTTTATTTTATTTATTAACTAATTTTAAATTATATTAACTATAAACTAATTTTATAAACTAACTCAGGTATAAACTAATTTTAACTAAAAACTAATTCTATAGACTAAATCAAGTATAAACTAATTTTATAAAAATTTAACTAAAAAACTAAAGCTATAAACTTAATCAAACATAAACTAATTTTATAAAAATCCAATATAATTTTATAAAAACATATTAAATTCATAAATAAAGTTAAATTCAATATTTAATAAAAATAAAATTATATTATAACTTAATAATCAAGAAAAAACTTATTAAAATTTATCTATTTATTAAAAAACATATTAAATAAGTTTTTATAAAACTTAAAAAAACGAGGAAAAAACATGGAGAATATACATGATATACCTATAACTGACAATCATATTCATATTGATTCATTTAATGGACAAGGCCCTACAGCAATTGCACAATAATTCTATAATGCAGGTGGTAGAGTGATGATGGTTATAAATAAACCTGCATGGACTTTTGGTGAACTTACTAATTTCAAAAAAGCAATGGACCTTGTTATAAAATACTGTGATGAAATTAAAGAAAATACTAAAGTAAAAGCATTTCCCGTAGTAGGAATTCATCCAATGGAATATAGAAAACTTCTCGAAAATGGAAAAACATACATAGAAGCACTTAATATGGTAGAAGATGGATTAAAATATGCAGGAAAATTAATTAAAGATCAAAAAGCAATAGCAATAGGAGAGATTGGAAGACCCCATTTTCCTATTGAAGATAAAGAATTAGAATATCATAATAAAATAATTAAATATTGTCTTAACTTAGGAAAAGATCTTGATTGTCCAGTAGTTATACATGCAGAAGCATTTAATGAATTAAAATACAAAGAACTTGCACAAATGGCAGATTAAGTATCATTTAAAAAAGATAAACTTATAAAACATTTTGCAGGTCCTGATGTTAAAGAAGAAAAAAATCATGGGATTATGCCATCAGTAATGAGTACTAAAGATAATATTAAAAAAGCATTTAAAGAAAGTAATAGATTTTTCATGGAAACAGATTTTATGGATGATAATAGTCGTCCAAGAAAAGTACTTGGATGTAAAACAGTACCAAGAAGAGTATTAAGTTATATTGATAATGGAATTATTACAGAAGAACAAGCATTTAAAGTACATAAAGATAATGTAGAAAGAGTATATGAAATAAATCTTGATTAAAAAAAATCATATGTGATAATATGGATAATGAAGAATTTGATAAAAAACTTCTTGAAGAATTTAAAGAATACTATGAAAAAAATTATAGTAAACCTGATAAAAGTAAAAATAAAGAATATACTAGTAAAACAATAGATAAAACTAAATCAAAAATAGATGAAGATGAAATAGCCATAGAAGAATTTAATAAAGAAATTATTAATGAATTTAAAGAATTCTATGAAAAATCACAAGATAGTGAAAAAGAAACTACTAATGAAATTAAAAAATTACAAGATACTAAAAAAGAAACTAATAAAAATAATGAAAACAATGAAAAATCACAAAATAATAGAGAAGAAAATAATGAAATATATGAAAAATCAGAAAACAATGAAAACGAACATGATGATATAGATAATAATTATCCAGAACATGAAATAGTATTTGATGATGACATATTTAATGAATTTAAAAAGTTCTATAATAATTTAGAAGATAATGAAGATATATTTAATGAACTTGAAGATTATAATCCAGAATATCCTGAAATAGAATTAGAAACAGATGATCTAAAAATAAATATATCTCTTAAAAAAGATTATTCAAAAATTAAGAATATAAAAGAAAGAAAAATAGAATTCTTTAAAGATTTAAATGATTTTATTGAAGAATTTAAAAACACACAAGAATCAGATGATTTAATGGAATATTATAATTTTAAATAATCTAAACTAAAATAAAAAAAAGCATATAAACTAATAAAAATTAAAAAATAGCTAAAAAAAGAAAAAAAATTAAACAATGAAAATTGTTTAATAGTTTGCAAGTCTTAAAGCATTAGCAACAACAACTAATGTTAAACCAACATCACCAAGAGTAATTGCTTCCCATAAAGCAATAAAACCAAATATAGCAACTACTGCAAGAATTGCTTTAACTGCAACTGCAACACTAATATTTGTTTTAACAACTCTCATTGTTTTTTTAGAAAGACCAACAAGGTAAGATAATTTAGATATATTATCATTTAATAATACTATATCACCAGTTTCAATTGCAACATCAGATCCCATACCCATTGCAATACCAACATTACTCATAGCAAGTGAAGGTGCATCATTAACACCATCTCCAACCATAGTAATATCTTTATATTCATTTGCAACATCACGTACAATATTTACTTTATCATCAGGTAAGAGATTTGCATAGTATTTATCAATTCCAATTTCATCAGATACTAATTTTGCAGTTTTTTCATTATCTCCAGTAATCATCATAGTTTTAATATTGTTTTCATTTAAGTATTTAAGTGTAATTGGAGTATCATCTCTAATTTTATCATTTAAAGTAATATATCCAAGAATTTCTTTAGAATTACCTATGATAATTAATGTTTTACCTTCTTCAGGTTTAAGACCTTCTACATCAGATTCTAATTCTTCATTGAAGTTAAATAATTCTTTATTACCTACATAATATTTTTCATTATCTATTAATCCAGTTAAACCTTTACCTGGAATATTTTTAAAGTCTTCAACTTCATATAATTCAAATCTATTTTGATTTGCATATTCATTAAATGTTTTTGCAATTGGATGGTTAGATTTTGCTTCAATAGAGCAAGCTAATCTTAAAATATCATCTCTATTTTTTCCATCAGTTGGAACAATATTATCTATTTTAAGTTTACCTTCTGTTAATGTACCTGTTTTATCAAACATTATTGCTTTAATATTTGATAATTCCTCTACATATTCTCCACCTTTAATAATAATACCATTGTTTGTTCCTGCAGTGATTGCTGAAACCATAGATACTGGTGTAGATATTGCAACTGCACAAGGACATGAAATTACAAGTAAACATAATGCTCTATAAATCCATGTATGGAATGGTTGAGCAAATACAAATGTTGGTATACATGCAACAAGAATTGCAAGTACTACTACAGTAGGAGTATAATATTTTGCAAATTTATCTACAAATATATCAATATGTGCTTTTTTCTCTTCTGAATCTTTAATTAATTCAACAATTTTTGCAAATACAGTATTATCAGCAGTTTTACTTACTTCAACTTCAATATATCCTTCTTCATTAATTGTTGATGAAAATACTTCATCACCAACATCTTTAGATACTGCTAAACTTTCACCAGTAATTGAAGCTTGATTTACTGAAGTACTACCTTTTTTAATAATACCATCAATTGGTATTTTATCACCAGGTTTTACTACTACAATATCACCAATATTTAATTTATCTACTTCAATCTCTTCTTCTTTACCATCTTTTAAGATAGTAACAGTATCAGGACTTAATTTTACAAGATTACTAATTGATTTTTTAGATTTATCAATTGATAGATCTTCAAGGAACTCTGAAATATAATATAATAATATTAATAATGCACCTTCAGCACAACTATTAAGTGCAAATGCTCCAATAACTGCAATAGTCATCAGAAGTTCAATTTTAACTTGAAAATTAAATATACCTTCAATACCTTCTCTTATAGTATCAAAACCTACTACAAGTACAAGTATTACATATAAAATAATTGATACAGTATTTGCTGTTAATAGACCATAACTAAAGTTTAATTCACCGATAAAGTATGCAATAACCAATAAAATAACACCAAATGCTATTGTATAATAAGGTCTTTTTGATGTTTCTTCTTCATCACCAATATCTGAAAGTATTCCTTCATCACTACAACAAGCACATCCTCCAGAATGATTATGGCCACTGTGATCATGCTCATCAGAACAACAATCATCAACCTCATCATCATGACTATGCTCATCAGAACAACAATCATCAGTACAAACATCAGAACCATGATCATGCTCATCAGAACAACAATCATCAAGTTTTTTATCATGATTATGTTCTATATTGTCCTGGTGGTGATGATTATTAATAAAAGAATCATTATTAAATTCATGAGAACTCATATAGACTCGCCTTCTTTAATTAAATCATATATTTGTGAATTGTTTAAGGAATAAAATACTTTTTTATCTTCTTTTCGGTATTTTACAAAATTATTATGTCGTAAAATTCTTAATTGATGTGAGATACTTGATTGACTCATATCTAGTAAAATTGATAACTCACATACACACATTTCATGACAATGTAAAGCAGAGATAATTCTAATTCTATTATAATCTCCAAGTAATTTGAATGTACTTGAAATTTTTTCATAAAATTCATTATCTTCCATTTCATTTGAAACTTTTTCTAAAACATCTTGTCTTAAACTTTTAATTTCACAAACTTCACTAGACATATGAACATATATTCATGTGAACATATTTAAAGGTTTTGATATTTATTGAAAAAAAGTAGATTAAAAAGAGAATTTAAAAAAAATATAATTTTATAACCACAGTTATATTTTACTTTATTACATATAAAACTAACGATTTAAACTTATAATTAAAAAATCCTAAAAATTAATAATACAATAGAAAAAGATAGACGAAATAGCTCAAAAATAATAAAATTAATAGAAATAAAGATAAATAAAAAAATCAACAAAAATTAGAAAATTTTAAGTGTAACTAAAAATTATAAGAATAATTTTGATACCACGAAATAAATATTAAAAATAATTAAATTAAAAAAGTAAGAAATTTAATAATTAATTTAATTAAAAAATAAAAAAATAAGTAAAAACTTCAATTAATAAAAATAAAAAATAGCCAAAATAATGAAATAAAAAAAATAAGTAAATAAATCAAATATTTAAACTAAAAAATAGCTCAAATAAATGAAATTATAAATTAATAAAAACTTATTTTTTACTTAATATCCCACAAATTACCATGAGGATCTAAACCAATAGGAAAATCACATCTTCTAAGCCATTCCTTAGTAGCAAGTTCAGGAACAGTACTATGATTAAATGATTCCCTAAATATTTCTCTTGATTTATTAACAAGATTCTCATTAATTACTTCATTACCAATAAATTTTTGCCAATAATCATTAACTAAATGTAAAAGAAGAATCTGTACTTTACCTTTATATTTATAAATATCTAAGACTTTAAATATAGAATTTGAATTAGCAGTAAATAAACCCCAATTAGTTCCATGTTCAAAACTAGATAAATTAAGCATGTGGTTAGATAAAATAGCAAATCTACAGTTTGTAACCATCTTACCAATTTTATAACTTGAATCAACAGCTCCTCTTTCTTGGACTATTCTACCAACAGAATATTTATTTATTAATTTCTTAGATAAATTCAAATCTCTAACATAAAAATTTAAATCACTACATACTAACTCATAAATTTTATCCTGAGAAATTTGAAAACCATTATTACTATTACTAATAATTAAATTATTATAAAAATTTTCAAAATATTCATAAACCTCTTCATAGCCTAAAGATTTATAATGATTCATTAAATCAATTAATTTATCTAAAATAAATTTATTAGGTCCTAAAGGAATTTTATTAGCAATAAATTCATCAGTAAAATCATCATTTTTATAATGATTAACATTAAAACCTTTAGATTTAAAGTATTTTAATTCATCAATAGCAGTCTTAGTATAATCAAATTTTAAACTATGATAATATAAATAAGTAGCTAATTTTAAATTATCCTTATAAGTATAATATAAAGCTAAATCTCGATATGCTTTTCCTAAATTTTCTGGAGAATATGAGAATTTTAATGCTTGAATAGTATATTTATAAAAATTATCAAAATCTTTTTCAATCAAATAAATTTCAGATAAATTAAAAATAACCCTAGTAGATACAGGATTAATTTTAGCTGCCTTATTTAAATAAATTTTAGCTTTAGGAATATCATTAAATTGAAAAAGTAAATTACCATAAATAGTATATAAATTAAAAATAGGGAAATAACCTGGAATTAATACAACTTCTTTATCTGAACCAAAATATTTATAAAATATAGCTTCTTCAAGAGGATTTGAAAATTCCTTAAATTTATCATCCTCAAAAGGATTAATATGATCCTTTTTAAAATAAGAATCTAATAAATCAAATGCTTTCTTTAACTCATTATTATTTAAATAAGAATAAACTTTATGAAAAACATCTCCAGCAGGACTTTCATCCTTAGATACATTAAAATATTGTTTTTGTTCTTCTTCATCATAACAATTCCATAATAATCTATATATTCCCTTATTAATTTCATTTGAATATTCATGATTTAAATATTTCTGAATTTGAAACATAAGATATAGTTTATCATCAGATTTATTACCAGTTAAATTAGATTCAATTTCATTTATAATATCATTATACATATTAATCCCCATAAATTTACTTAAATATTAGTTATTTTAGATAAATAATATAAATTTTTTTTATATGGATTTTATAAAAAAACTTAAAAATAGATAAAATAATTAATAAAACTTAAAAATAATTCATTAAAATAGACAAAAGAATAAAAAAATAAAATTTAATAAATG
>NZ_MRCT01000148.1 GCF_002208625.1 Methanobrevibacter sp. 87.7 | reverse complement strand
AATTATATACAATACAAATTTTTTTAATTTATTTTTATAATTTAAATTTATTAAAAAATTTTAATAGATATTTAAATTTTTAGTTAATTCTTTGATTAAAAGTATTTTATAAAAATTCATTTATTACTTATAAAGGTGTAAGAAAATGTCTAATAATTCTATGAAAGATTTCGAAATTTATTCTAATTTAAAAGTTTCACAAGCAAATAAAATCATTATTCGTTTAGATGGACGTAATTTCCATAGTTTATCTAGTGATTTAAATTTTAATAAACCTTATGATTCAAGTTTTGCAAAAGCTATGTCTGATGTATGTACTGATATTATGAAGGAATTTTCTCCAGCATTTATATATAGTTTTTCTGATGAAATTAATATTTTACTTAATGATATTCCATTTAATGGTAGAGTTGAAAAATTAGACTCTGTTTTTGCAAGTTTTGCATCAGGTTCATTAACTTCAAGATTATTAAATGAATTTCCTATTGATAATGAAAAATTATTTAATAAAGAAGAATATGAAGAAGAATATGAACGTTTTAAAAAAGTTTTAGGTGTTTCTACTAAAGAAAATAATGATTCTTTGACTTTTAGAAAACCAATATCTTTTGATTCTCGTATTATACCATTAAGTGATGATGAAATTTCTGATTATTTTAAATGGAGACAAGATGAATCTTGGAGAAATTGTATTAATGGTTATGGTATATGGTCTTTAAAAAGAAAATATCCTGCTGATGTTGCAGCATCTAAATTATTTGGTTTAGATATGTCTGATATTAAAGATTTATTAGCAGAAGAAGGTATTAATTTTGATGAAATTGATACTTGGCAGAAAAGAGGTTTTGCAGTTTATAAAAATATACATCATGTAAAACAATATAATAAAAAAATTGATGCTGAAGAGCTTGTTGTTAAAAAGTATTTATATAGAGATTTTAATCTTCCAAAATTTGATAGAAAATTTTTTGTTGAAAAAGAGTTAATTGGAAATTAAATTTTAATTATTTAGTAAAAGAGGTATAATTTTGAGTTTTTTTTCAAAAATATTTGGTTCTAAAGATAATTCCTTTGATAAAATATGTGTTGATAAAGAGGTACTTGAATCTGTTGTTTATTATGCAAAAGAGGCATATCCACATGAATTTTTATCAATGTTTGATGGTACTATCAAAAACCATATATTATATATTACTGGTTTAATATTTATCCCAGGTGAAACATCAGATACTGGTGCAGTTCTTCATTATGATCAAATTCCACCTAATACTAAATATTATGGTACTGTTCATTCTCATCCAGGACCTAGTGCTGAGCCTTCTGATGCAGATTTAATGACATTTTCTAAAAGAGGTGTTTTCCATATGATTGTAAGATTACCTTATAGCCTTCAAACTTTTAAAGCATATGATTCTAATGGTAATCCTATTGATTATACGGTTGGTGATTACAGTGATATTATTAAGGAAGACTTTAATTTTGATGAATTCTTTGATGAGGAAGATGTTTTAGATGATGATGAAACTTTTTCTGATGAGACAGAAAAGTTTTTAGATGATATTGATGATAAACCACGTAATTATGATGATTTTAATGATTTATATGATGAAACGGGTTATATTCCTTCTCCTGTAGGTCCATCAATGAATAATCCTATTGTTATTGGTCCTGAAGATTTAGATGAAAATAATTCTGTTGTGATTGATGCAAAAGATGCACAAAGAGGTATTTCTATAAATCTTGAACCAGGAATGCCAATACCAAAAATTATTATAAAAAATATGAGAAATGATGAAGATTAATTTATTTATTTTGTTTTTTTAATTTTTTCTCCATTTTCTCATTATATTTTATAAATTTTCTTTTTATATTATCGTATCCTTTTTTATAAAAAGGACATGCATTTATACAATAAGTACAACCTTCATTACAACCTTTACATTTTTTGCGATTAAAAGTATCTTCAGTTAATGCATTATATTCACATGCTTTTGCACATTTATTACAACGTTTACAATATTCTTTAATCCAAGAATAATCTTCTTTTACTTCTTTATTCGGTAGATCCATACTTGTTAGTATTACTGAAAATTTTACTTTTGGACCTAATTCTGGTCTTATGAGAAGCCCACTTCCACCAATTCCTCCTAAATTTGCTTTAGCTGCTATTTTTGAAAAATTTATAAATTCATCATATTCTGGATGTATTGTTTCTGTATCTACATTATTTTTTCTTAAGAAATCTGAAAGTGCATATGTTTTATTAGCAAGTTCTTCATAAAAATTATCACTATATAATTTAGCTAAATCTCCAGGTTCAGTTTCCATTAATCTGTCTGGTATTTCATGAACAAGGATAATTGCATTGTCATATTCTAATTTTGTATTATTTAAAATTACATCAGGACTTACTTTAGTAAAACCAATATTTATAAAACCATATTCTTTTGATAATTCTATAAATTTTTTCATGATATTTTCATTATATTTATAAATTATTTTTTCTGGTTTACTTACTTTTGATGTATCATAGTCTACTTTAACATTGAATTTTTTACTTTTAATTATATTTTTAAATTCATCATTCTCCTCTTTTGATTTTATTATCATTTTATTCTCCTTTTAATATTATATAGTTTTAAATTTACTATTAACAACAACAGCAAGAAGATGATGCAGTATTATTTATATTTATACCAATTCTTGATAAAAATGCTTCATATCCTTCTTTAATAAGTTTTTTAACACCTGCTAAATCATATATTTTAATTTCATTTTTGTTTGTTAGTTCTAAGAATTTACTAAAGTTTTTATCATTTAATATTTTTTCAACATCTTCTTCTTTAATTTCAAATAATATATCTGCAGTTTTTTCATCTACTTCTTTAACATTAGTAAGTAATGATACATTAATTTCATTTTGACCTTTTTTAAGGATTATAAGCTCATTTTCATTTGTATCTATTAAAAATGCTATTTTTCTGTTTAAATTTATTCCAGTAAATAAAAATTTTGAATCATTTGCCCATTTATTCCATTTTTCAATATTAATTTCCATATTAATTTCCACCTATTTCATTTGCTTTTTTTATTAATATTTTTTTAATATAATTTACTGCAATTTCTTCTCTTTTTCCACATCTTGCAGGATTAATTGGTCTTACTTTACAATTTTCAAGTTCTTTGTTGACGTTAATTGATTTATTAACTTTAATATTCTTATCTTTTAATATCTTATTTACACATGAATTTTCACATCCATTTACAGCTATTATGGGGTATTTATTTATAATTTTTTTAATTGATTTATTTGATTCTGCTGCAGTAGATGGTATGCATATGTGTATAATATTATCCAACTCTTTTTGAGTATCGTATACTGCAATTCTACTTACAAGTCCGTTTGCACTCATTCCAGTACAAGCTGCAAGTGCTATTTTTTCATTATTTTCTTTAATTATCATAATATTTACTCTTCTTTTGTAATTTTAAAGGATGAGAAATTATAAACTGTTTTTTTATCAAATATTATATTTAATCCATTTATTATTCCTGGATTTTTAAGAGAATAGTAAATCCATTGTCCTTTTTTTGTCCAATTAACTATTTTTGCTTTTTTTAGAATATTTAAATGGTGTGATATAGTAGACTGTGATTTATTAAGTGTTTCAAGTATTTGACATACACAAAGTTCATTTGTTTCAGATAAGATGTATACTATTTTTAATCTTGTTGGATCTGCTAATGCTTTTATAATTTCTGCTTCATTTTCTATTTCATCATCTTTTGGTATTTTTTCTAAAATTGGATTTAGATTTATTTTATTACAATCTTCATCATTACATGTTTTCATACTAAATACTTATATTTTGATATATTTAAATATATCGAATTACTATTTTAAAATTTTATTAATTTTATTTATATATCTATTTAAAGTTTAAAATTAGTTATTTATTTTATGTTTTTATTAAAATTATGTTATTTTTTATTTTAAGTTTTTAAATTTTTTATTAAATAGAATAATTAGTTATTTTTTTCTTTATGATTATTTTATATTTATTTTAATCTATTTTTTAAAAATTAATTGTTTTTATTACTTTTTTATTAAGTCTATTTATTACTTTTATATAATTTAGTATTAATTAGAATTTTTATATTTTTTATTATTTTTTTTTTAATTTAGTA
>NZ_MRCT01000147.1 GCF_002208625.1 Methanobrevibacter sp. 87.7 | reverse complement strand
GAAAAAATCTATATGAATAAATGAATTAAACTAGTTTAATTCTTTAATTAAATATTTTGAAAGTCTTTTAGACAATGCAAGAATTGCTAAAATAGGTGGTGCACCTGGAGCTCTTGGGAAAACACTTCCATCAGATACATATAAACCTTCAATTTTTGTTTTAAGATTACTATCTACAATAGTTCCAATAGGAGCTGTACTTCCTGGATGAGCACTTCTAAATACTGTTGAAACATAAATAGATTCAGCACCAGCATTTTGTAAAATAGCACCTGCAGTAGCAGCACCTTCAGCAAGATACTGAACATCTCTTATTGAATTGTATTTAACAACTTCATCAGCATTTACATAACCTAAACCTTCATCAGGGATTTTAACCATAATACTAAGAATATCTTCTGGTTTTAAATCATCATCTGCAACACGACTATCTAAATATTTAGATGAATAATGAGGTGCAAGTACAAAATGTTCTCCTTTTACTAAAGCATTCATAGTAACTTCTTTATTAAATCCAATACCTTTAATTACAGCACCAACACTTACAAATGGATCTGTAGTAAATTGTTGACCTGCTGGAATACCTAATCTTTGAAGAAGACGTGCATCAGTTACAGCACCTGCAGATAAAACTACTATATCATCTTTAATAGTTTCAGTACTACCATCTTCTTTAGTAATTTCTACACCTACTACTTTATTATCTTCAACTAAAACATTAGTTACTGGAGAATCAGTAAGCAATTTTGCTCCATTATCAACAGCTTCTTTTACAAAGTCAGCAGAAGTCCATTTAGCATTATTTGGACAACCATATGCACATTTACCACATTGAATACATTTATCTTCATAAATAAATTTAGGCATTTTAGAAACATTTAAACCTAATTCTTTTGCAGAATCAATGAATAATCTAGTTCCTTTACCAATATGACTATCATCCATTTGATGAATGTTAATTTGTTTTTCAATTTCATCATATTCTTCAGATAAATCAATGCCATATTCAGCTAACATGTCTTCACATGATCTAACTCCATTACCAGCTGAGACTATTGTATTACCTCCTACACATGTAGTAGCAAGTAAATCCATACCTTCAACAGGATCGTTATAATAATCAAATGCATCTTTACTATCTACTAGTGGTCCTTTTTCAATAATGGTTACAGGAATATTTGCTTTTGCAAGTTCTAAACCTAGAATTCCTCCTCCTGCACCGGAACCAACAATAAGTACCATTTTATCACTCCAATAAAAAATAATATTTAACAATAAATTATATTAATTTTTTAAAATAAAAATTTATAAATAACAATTGTTATAATACTACTTACTTTATTAAAATATATAAATTAATAGGATTTAATTTAAATAGAATTAAAATTCTTAGTAAAAATTAAAAAAATAGCTAAAATATAAAAAATTTTATAAAAATCTGATAATTTATAATTATTATATTATTTAATAAGTATATTAAGGTATTTAACAGAAATTAACTATAAAATCATTTAATAAACACGATAAAGCAATTAAATTAATCAATATTAATTACTAAACAAATTAAATATAAAGAATTTAATAAAAAAATATTAAATTAAATACAAACAAAACAAATTTAAAATAATTTAATAATTAATTATTAAAATAAATCAAATATAAACAATTTAATAAAAAAATATTAAATCAAATAATATTTAAAAAATAAATATTATGCTGATTCAGCGTTTTCTTGATTTAAAATTGCAAATTGTGCATTTCTAATATTTTCTTTTCTACTTAATCCATTATTTTGAATAATAGTACCATTATCAAGGGTGATTATTTGATTTCCATCTGCAGGAGTTAAATAAACATCTCTCCAAAGTTTATCTTTTCCACTTACTCCATCAAAATCTGCATCACATCCACCTTTAGACATATCACAAGTAATTTCCCCTTCAGGAACAGTAGTATTTCTATGAATATCTTTAGGTGTATCAGTTAATGTTCCAAATTTATGACAAAATGGACAGTAATTTACCCAAGTTCTTGTATAATGTTTATATTCTAAACCAGTTTCAACACTAGGTTTCATATTAACAGTAATAGTTGAAATATTTTGAGCAGAAGAGTTATCAGATTGATCTGAAGTATTTACCTCTCCATTGTTATCTCCTAAAATTGTGTTATTGTTGCTACTACTATTATCACCACTATCTAAACTTTCTTCACTAACAGTAGCATATACAGCAGCTATACAAAGAACACCTGATATAATAATTATAAAAATTAATAATAAAAATGATTTAGAGTTATTATCCATAATAATTACCTCTTTACAAATAACATAACATATATTTAATTAATATAACTTCAAATTATTAAAAATCTTAATTTATCTATCCCCAACAATAAAAAAAGCCATTATAATATTCACATTTATAAATAACATATATATTTTATTTTTTTCTTCTATCTTCCACACTTTCCAAATAATTTAAATTAATAAATCCAATTTAAGATTATTAATATTAAAAAGGATAATAACGGCTTTTTTTATAAAAAAATTTATTTATTTTTTTTAAAATTCGAAGTTATAAGTTATAATTTCTTTAAATTTCTTATAAAATAATAAACTTTAAACATAAGATTACTTATTATCATATATAAAGCTTTTGTAAAATTTTATAAAAAACTTAAGAAAAAACCTTTAATTTATAATTAAAGCTTTGATATTAAGTTATTTAATAAATAAAAGAAAAATTTAACTTAATGAATTTAAGTTAAAAAAGTTTAAAACTAGTTTCAATAAAAATAAAAAAACATTAGAAAATAAGATTTAAATTAAAAAATAAAAAAAGATTTATTTTTTACCAAATCTTTTTTTTAATCTATTGATACCAGGTTCAATAGGTCTTTTTTTAATTTTAATATTTTTACTTCCTTTTTTCTCAGATTCTGCCATTTCTAATGCTTTTTCTCTGTTGGATTTAAATAAAGTTCCAACATCTGCTATAAATCCTCCCATAATAAAACATATTACAATTACAAGTACATTCATAGTGTATATATCAAAAATTGGTGTAGTATAAGGTCCAAGATATCCGTAAATAACAGCAAGGCTTAAGAATATTCCTGAAATACCTCCAACTACAAATCCTTGTTTGTAATTTTTAGATTTATATCCAATGTATAATGGACCTATTGCTGAGAATGGAATTATCCAATCCATATTTCTATAGTATCCTAAGATTGGTAAACATACAAATATTGCAGTTCCAATAAGAAATGCAATATAATCAAAGTCATGTAGTTCGTCTGTATTCATTTAACCACCTTTCTGATTAATCCTCCAACTCCTCCAGCAATACCACATGCAAGAGTATATATGATTAATTGTTTAATCACTGGAATGTAATAATTATTTCCAGAAACTGTAAATCCACCAATTCCTCCTGCAATTGGTTGCATAGGCCTCCCTACAACGCTTACATATAATATGAATATTATATCTATTATTAATACTCCAATGAATGCAGATTTAATAGAAATAACAAATCCTTTAATTATTTTCCCACTTAAAAGCCCAAGTATTAAGCCAATGATTATTAAACCTGCATTCATATAAGGATTAAGGAATAAACCTAATATTAATATTAAAATTATTCCAAAAATAGTTTCTAATTTCATATTAAAACCGTTGTAAATATACATTAATTTTTTAGTTATTAATATTATAAATTATTTTCTTTTTAATTTTTAATTAATTTTATAATGTTTTTATTATTTTAAATATCTAAAAATATTTTTTTTTAATAACTTAGTTTAATTTAGTTTTATGTTATATTTTTAAATAATTTTTAAGATTTTATTGTTTCTATAAAACTTTTTATTTTTGCATTAGGATTTTTAAGATCTGGTTCTGTTAAACATAGATTAGCAGTACTTTCTTTTCTTGCTAATTTTGATATTTTTTCGCATGTTCTTTCTGCACCTGAACTTTTACAAGTAGCAAAACATGCTATTTTTCTCAAATTATTTCTATTTCTTTCAATATATGTAATTATTGGACTTGCAGTGTTTATTTATATTTAAATATTACCTATATTTTTGTAAAAAGTTTTTTTTAAGCTAAATAGAGTTTTTTAATAAAATTTTTTAATTTTTAATTAATCTTTTTATTTTCATAAATATTATTAAAAATTGAATATTTTTTTGATTAATTTTTATAAAAACTATTGATAATGATTGTATTTTAATTTTAGTTTATTTTATAAGAAACATTTAAAAAAAGTTATATTTTAAATTTATAAAAGATATTTAAAAAATTAATAT
>NZ_MRCT01000146.1 GCF_002208625.1 Methanobrevibacter sp. 87.7 | reverse complement strand
ATAATACTTTAAATACATTTTAATAATTTTATTAAAATAAGCATATAAAACTAATAAAAATTTCAATTTCTTAAAAATAAATAAAACATAATAAAAATTAATAAATTTAATAATTTAAGTTAAATAAAAATAATGCTCCGTTCGGGATTCGAACCCGAGTCTCCGGCTCGAAAGGACAGAATGATTGGCCGGACTACACCAACGGAGCATAAGAAAAAAAGTAAACTAAACTTATTATTTGTAAGTTTTAGTATAAAAAAATTATGGTGTAATAATTACACCATTTGCAATATAAAAATAGTTCTTGTAACTAATAATATTGTGATGAATCTACATCATTAGTCTGATATTCATAAGAATAATCTGAAGATGAAGAATTAGATCCACTGTATTGTACTACTCCTTCACTACTACTTGATGTATTTACATTATCGACATTATCATAATTTTCATCACTACTATTTTCATAAGCACTAATATTATGAGTTACATCAATAGGAACATGAGTTGTATTGTTTTGTATGACCTCTGTAGAATTACCATTAAATCCCATAGAAATACCCATTGTTGAACCAAGACCAAAAGCAACAATCAAAATAATAAACCCAAGTACTAATTTTTCTTGGCGTCTTCTTCTTCTAGACCTCATTTTCAAAAACCATATACCTTTTTAAATATAAATATGCAAAAGAATTTTAGAAATATTGGATTTTGAAAAATAATCATAGTTAATACTAGAAAAACAGATTAAAATAAACACAATTATAAATATTTGTTAAAAACTGAAAATATTCATAATAATATTCCAACATTACAATATAAACTTCAACACATTATACTAATTATATAATTATATATTATAATCTATTTAAATACTTTGTTATATGTGTATGTGTGTACACATATACTTAAAAGAGGTATTACTATTAAATTTTATAATATATTTTTAAAATTAATTAAAATTGTTTAATATAAAAAATAAAAATATTATAAGTATTAAAATATAATATTATTAAAAGTAATAATAAATTGATGTAAAAAAAGAGTATATGAATACATACACACATACACACATTAATATATAATTTTATAAAGTATTACATTTGATTATAATTACAAATATTTTGTATTATACTTATAATGAAAATCATATTTATAGAAATATATAAATAAATACAATAATAATTAGTAAATAATATATATAGCTTAATAAAAATAATCATATAATGGCAAATAAAGAAGAAGTAGATAGGATTTGGAAACTATCTGAAAAATCACGGATGAATATTTCTCTTCCAAAAGACTTAGCAAATTGGTTAGACAATAATGCTTCTGAGAATTGGAAATTAGATAAAGGTGCTAGATCTAAAGAAGTAACACGCATACTATTAGAAGCTAAACGCCGAAGTGAAGAAGAACTTTAAAGTTCTTAACTTTAAAACTTTTTTAAATAAGTACTAATTTTAAAATAATTTAAATATATAAAAATTGATTTAGAAAATATTCTTAATGTATAAAACTAATTTTTTCAAAATAAAATAAGAATATAATATTAAACTTTATAATATTATAAAAATAAACTAATTTTCTCCTAAATTAAATAATATACAACAAGATTAAAAATACAAAAAACTAATTTTTCTAATTAAACAATTAAAAAATAAATAAAAACTAATTTTTTAAAAAAAAAACATGAACACAAAAAATAATTTTTTAATTAAAAAAAAATACAAAAAACTAATTTTTAAAAAAATAGTAAAAAACAAGAAAAAAGTATAGTTTACATCTATATGGAACTAAATAAATTAAACAATTTAAACAATTAATAAAAAATGTGAAAAAAAGATTAATTTATGATGCTGCAGCATAAATTAATACAAGTAAAATAACAGCTAAACCATAAATTGGATGACCTAAAACAGATAATAAGTAACATAAAATAAATACTACTAAAAAGACTCCAACTAATTTAGCTTTTTGATTCATTAATAAATCAATAATTGTTCTATGGAATTCAGATGGAATATTATATGCATATATACCATTAGCAAGTTCAAAAACAACAAGAGATAAAGGTTGACCAAATACAAAAATATGATCTGCAAGTTGAGCTCTTTCTCCTGCTTCCCTTCTACTTTTACCTATACCTGCTCTAACTTTAGCACCATTATTTAAAATAAACCAAGCAGTATCTAATCCTGCACGTATAGCTAAATCTTTACTAGGGAATCTCGCAATAAAATCATCCCCACCTTCACGATAACCTTCAATTTGACCTTGACATTCAGTTTCAATAAAGTTTTTAACACCAGTCATTAATTCAAGTAATTTATCTCTACCATTTTCTGAAATAAATCCTGTTGAATCAATAATATCAATAAATAGATAATTATCAAAATTATGTTTTTTAGAAGTTCCAATTTCAAATGGAGCATCAATTACTATAGCATATTCTCCACCAAGTTTAGTGAATGCAACACCAGAAAATCCACCAACTTCATGAGTATAATTAATAGATCTTTCAAGTGCAGCTGCACCAGTCATACCTACAGCAGCAGCTACTAAAACATCATATTTATAACCTAAACTAATCATATGTAATGCAACTTGAATAGCTTGATTTTTACTTAACATTTTAGCAATGATTTCAGATTCAGATTGTTCTACAATTTCCCCACCAGAATCTACAATCATTTTAGAAAATTCACGGATAACCGGATGAGCTTGAGGAATTTCAACATATAAATACCTATCATTACCCATGATAATATCACTAACAAGAGCATATTCCTCTACTCTTTGTTCTGCAGGAACAAATTCATAGAAACTATGATTTTCAGGTATATTTTCTTCACCAATATCACGTACTAAATTATAGAAAATACTATCAGTTGTAATCTCTGCAGGTTCAATCTCCATTAATATAGTTTCAGTATAATTAAATAAATCAACATATTCTGTTTCTGTTTCATTTGTTGGGAAAAATTTAGTACCTATACTGATTGTTTTATAATGTGTTAAAAGAGAAATAAGACTACCTAATAATTCATGATCCGCCATATAATTTTCCTCCTTTAACTAATAAATCATAATATCTAAAATAAGGAGTCCTCATCTTTGTTTCCTCCTTTTTCTAAGAATATTTCAAAATCTCCAGGTTTTTCTAACATAATATCTGGTTTAACTGTAACAAATGGGAATTTCCAAGAACCAGTTCTTGATGCAATTGTACTTGCAATATTTCTAGAATTTTTCTTAATAAATATTTCATCAAAATTATCAATATGAATTTCAACATTAAATGGAGAATAATCCATAACTTCTTCATTATATAATGCATTTAAATTGAAAGTTCCTGGTTTTGTAAATAAATCATTACGTACAGCAATTAAAGGTTTTTTAGGTAACCTTAACCTTTCTGCAATTGCATTAGAGATAGGTCCTGCATTCCTAACAGTAACTTTATAATCTCTCGGATGTACAAGTACAAATATAATATGTGGTGCTTGTGTTTCAACACCATCAACCATACTAACAACTTCTTTAAACATAGGGATTTTAGATAAAACTCCTTCTATTTTATTATCTAATCCATGATGTTCTGCATCATCTAATTTAATAATAGATTCTTTAGCAATATTTAAAGGAGTAAGTTCAATACCTTCTTTTTCCCTATAAGTATCCCAACGTTTAGCTTCAAATTGATCTAAAATATCATCACAAATATGTTGTAAAATATTTTTATCTTTTTTAGGTTTTTTAGAGTGACCCATTACTAAACGACTACCATCAAAAGAAAATGGTATTCTAATTGAGTCAATATTAAAGAATTCATCTTTAAAATCTCTAAATTTATCATTAGATAATACTTTAGCATTTTCTTCTTCTGCTAATTTTAATATAAAATGATCAGCATTATTACCAGAAGGCACTTCTTCAATAAGTTCATCGGCAACAAGTTTATTATATTCCTCAGGATTATCAATATCATGTGCGAGAGAAGCATCTGCAATAACTACAAATTCATCGCCTTTAGCTTCTAAAGATTCAACTGCTGCTAAAATATTATTTAACATCGGTTTAGAATTTTCATCTTTTTTGAAATGTGCTACATTAGACGCATCAACAATAACTTTCATAGAAATACCTCTTTTTATCAATAATTTTAATATGCCGATATATCTTAATTTTAAAATAATATAAATATAATAATAATTTTAAAACTATTTTATATAATATATAATTATATTGCTTTAATTATATATTTAAACTTTGTTAAATATACAAAAGAAACTATAATTTCAATACACGAATTTAAAATAAAAAAAGAAATAGCCTTTAAA
>NZ_MRCT01000145.1 GCF_002208625.1 Methanobrevibacter sp. 87.7 | reverse complement strand
TCTAAGGTTATTAATATAAAGTAATTAATATATAATTATTATATTATTTTAATTTATTATTATTCAAGTTTAAAGGAGATTTATTATGGAAATTAAAGAAGATGCTGAAAAAATTCTTGAAAAATTTTCAAAAACTTTAGATACTATTCCAGATCTTGATGAAACAATTTATATTACTGATAATTTAAATATAACTCGTAAAGATGAATGTATTAAAATGGATGCTTCAAAAATTAGAAGAAATGCAAAAATAGATAAAAAAGGTAATTTAGTAGTTAAAAAAGCTGACTGGACTAATTAAGGTGATAGTATGAGAATGGATTTAGTACTTGAACTTTCTGACACTCCTGGACAATTAGTTTCCTCACT
The DNA here is from genome assembly GCF_002208625.1 of Methanobrevibacter sp. 87.7. Taxonomy (GTDB): domain Archaea; phylum Methanobacteriota; class Methanobacteria; order Methanobacteriales; family Methanobacteriaceae; genus Methanarmilla. The sequence continues at coordinate 4,129 of NZ_MRCT01000145.1, read as the reverse complement.
TTTACCATTTAAAGAGTTAGGTGCTAATCTTGTTACAGTTATTCATCAAAGGGATTATAAAAATGAGAATGGTAAAATTCCAGTACAAATAACTGTGAAAGGAGAAAAAGAAAATCTTGAAAAGATTATAGAGTCAATTGAAGAAATGGGAATTAGAATACTTAAAGTAAATGGTTCTTTAAAAACTGTTAAACTTAGTACAATTCTTATTGGACATGTTATTGATACTGATGTAAGAGATACGGTAGATCAATTAAATGCAATGGATAATGTAACTGTAACTACTATGGAAGTAAAATTTAATAATGAAGAAAAATCATCTGGATTAATAACTGTAGAAATGGCTTTAGGATTAAGAAATCAGGTACTAAATAAGATTAATGAAATCGCCGCTTCCAAAGACCTTTTAGTTATTAATGAGATTTAAACAAGAGGTTTTCAAATGAAAGATTTAAAATTATGTATAATGGGATTTGGAGCTGTTGGTCAAGGTTTAGCTAAAGTAGTCTCATTAAAAAGAGAATCAATTAAACAAGATTATGGTGTTAATTTAAAAATCGTATCAGTAGCAGATTCATCAACATCAGCAATATGTGAAGATGGTCTTGATGAAGATAAATTAATTAACATTAAAGAAGAAACTGGGAAAGTTGGTAATTATCCAGAATATGGAAGTAATATTTCAGGTCTTGATGTTCTTGACGCATGTGACTTTGATGTTCTTATGGAAGCAACACCAACTAATATTAAAGATGCAGAACCTGCACGAAGTCTTACATTAAAAGCATTTGATATGGGTAAAGATGTTGTAACATCTAATAAAGGTCATCTTGCATTAGATTTTAAAGAATTAATGGATTCTGCTAAAAAAAATAATGTATTATTTAAATTTGAAGCAAGTGTAGGTGGAACAATGCCTATTATTAATCTTGCACAAGAAACACTCCCTGCAAATGATATTAAATCAATTGTAGGTATTTTAAATGGTACAACAAATTATATACTTTCAAGAATGACCTCTGAAGGAACTTCCTATGAAAATACTTTAAAAGAATCACAACAATTAGGAATTGCTGAAACAGACCCTACACAAGATGTAATGGGTATTGATGCTGCATGTAAAACTGTAATTTTAGCAAATGCTTTACTTGGAATTCCTGCAACATATGATGATGTTAAAGTTAAAGGTATTTCAGAAATTACTTCTGAAGCTATTTCACTTGCAGGAAAAGAAGGTTATTTAATTAAATTAATTGCTGAGATTTCACCAAACAATCTTGAAGTTTCACCAAGACTTGTAAGAAAAGGTAGTGTATATGATATTAATGGAACTTTAAATATGGCTAACCTTAAAACAGATTTATCTGGTGATGTTACTGTTATGGGTATTGGTGCAGGTTCAGTTGAAACTGCTGCAGCAATGTTAACTGATTTAATTCATGTTATTCGTGAAAAATATTAAATAAACTTTTATAGTTTATTTTTATTTTTTTTTAAAATTATAATATTAAAATGTTAATTTTATTATATAAAATTTAACTTAGCTATTTAAATTTGTTTTTAGAATTTTAACTTAAAAAAATTAAATTAGCTATTTAATAGTTCAAATTTATATTTAAAGTTTTAAATTAAAAATTTAAGTTATTTAACTAAAATTTATTTTTATAATTTAAATTAAAAATTTAATTTAGCTATTTAAATAATTCAAATTATCTAATTTTATTAAAAAGGTTTTCAAAATACATATTAATTTTTACAGGAGTTAATTTTTATGAAATATGTTATAATTATTGGGGATGGAATGTGTGATTATCCTCTTAAAGAATTAGATGGTAAAACTCCTCTTGAATATGCTAATATTCCAAATATGGATAGATTAGCTAAAGAAGGAAGATGTGGTCTTACAAACAATGTATTTGAGAAATATGCACCAGGATCAGATGTAGCAAATATGAGTATATTTGGTTTTAATCCTGATAAATATTATACTGGTAGAGGTCCTCTTGAAGCAGGAAACATGGGTATTAATACTACTAGTAATGATGTAATATTCAGATGTAATACTATTACAGAAAAAGATGGACATTTAGATGATTTTAATGCAAATCATATTACATCAGAAGAGGCTTCTATTTTACTTAATGATTTAAACAAACATTTTGAAGAAAAATATCCTGGATTTAAAGGTAAATTTTATCCAGGAGTAAGTTATAGGCATGTATTTGTATATTCATGTGAAGATGCTGATGAAGTTAAAGATATGACTAGTTTTGATACTGTAGCTCCTCATGATATTGTTGGTGAAGAAATTGATAAATACACTAACTGGGATAATGTTTCTGGAGAAAAAATCAAATCAATAATGTTAGAATCAAAAGAATTTTTAGAAAATCATGAAGTTAATAAAAAACGTATTGAAAATGGTCTTAAACCTGCAAATATGGTATGGTTATGGAGTCAAGGTGTAACTCCTAAACTTGATAATTTTACAGATTTATATCATCTTAAAGCAGCAGTTATTACTGCAGTAGATTTACTTAAAGGAATTGCACATCTTGGTGGTATGGATATTATAAATGTTCCAGGAGCAACTGGATACTTTGATACTGATTATGCTGCAAAAGGTAAATATGCAGTTGATAATCTTAAAAATTATGATGTATTATATGTACATATAGAAGCTCCTGATGAAGCAGGACATGCTCAAAACGTTAAAGAAAAAGTTAAAGCTATTGAATCAATTGATAAATATATTGTAGGACCTGTATGGAAAGCTTTAGAAGAAAATTATGATGACTATAAACTAGTTGTTTTACCAGATCATCCAACTCCTATACCTGTAGGAACTCATACTCGTGATGATATTCCTCAAGTAATTTATTCATCTAATGGAGAAGCTGATGATGTTGATTCATACAGTGAGGCAAAAATATCTAAAGGTTCTATTAAAAAAGAACCAGGTTATAAATTAATTTCTAGATTAATAAATAATGATTATTAGATTATTAGTAGTTTAAATTAATTTTTAGATTATTTAATAATGTTTTTTAAATTATTATTTATTTTTTTATAAATTTTATTTTTAATTTTATTTTATGGTTTTTTTAATACTTTACTTCTAAATTTTACTTTTTTCTTTTTAGTAAATTTTAGTTCTAATTTTTTTTAATTTTTTTTTTTATATATATATATAATTTCTTATTCAAATTTATTTATTTGTACTATATTTAATATATTGGTTTTTATTTGAAGTTTAAATAGTTTTTAATTGTTTATAATAAAATATATATATATATATATATATATATATATTTATAAGTACATAAGTATATACTGTGTTTAGAATGAGAAATTTTAATGATACAACTAGCATTAAAATAAATAGAGAAAAAAAGAACTTAGTAAAATCAAAGGGTATCAAATTACAAGATTTATTGGATGATGCAATCAATTGGGAACTAGGAATTTCTGATGAGAAATCATTAAATAAAGAAAAAATCAATGAATTTTTATTAGAAATTAATAAGATAGAAAATGAAAGAGATAATTATCTTAATAATTTCGATAAAGAGATGAATTTATTATTAAATGATCTTATTCACTTTAAAAGTGAGGAAGAAAAATTCTATAATAATAAAATTGAAATACTTCAATCTAAAATTAAATATTTAGAATCTTTATGATTTGGTCTACTTTTATAAATAACTATCTTTTTTGTTTTATCTATTTATAGTTGAAGTTATATTTTTCAACAAAAATTTTAGTTTTTTTATAATTAGTTTGTAGTATTACTATTAAATTAATTATTTTTTTATTTTTTTTGAAAATCCTATTTGAAGGATTTTTTTACATTTTTTTAAATGTTCGTATTTTTAGATATTATTCTATAATATACAACATTTTTTAAATATATAAATTTATATTTTATTAAAAATCCCGTTGTATCTATATTTAAAATTAAATATTATTCTATTTATTAAATTTCTCATTCTTCAATATTTTTTTTAATTTTAAAATTATTTATTAAATTTCTCATTCTAAATGCATTTATTTTAATTTTAATTAATAAGTTTCTATTTTAATTAATTATTTTGTAGGTTTTAGTTTTAAATCTTTTTATTTTATTTAC
>NZ_MRCT01000144.1 GCF_002208625.1 Methanobrevibacter sp. 87.7 | reverse complement strand
TAAATAATCTTATATTAATTATTAAATTTTTAAAAATAATTAAATAATTTTAAAACACTGAAATTTAAATTAATTTAAAAGAGAAAAAATATGAATTAAATAGCTAAAACAAAATAAAACAAATAAAATAAAAAAATTTAGAATAAAAAATAAACTATAATCCACAATAGTAACATCCATCAATATAGAAACCAAGTCTTGAAAGGAAATGTTCATAACCATTATAATCAAGAGCTTCAAAATCTATAAGGTTGTAAAGATGTATATACTGTTTATCAAGAAGTTCATTAAAAATTTCAAAATCATAATCTTCTAAAATATCTTCAACATCAGATGGATTAATAGTAAATACAATATCAGCATAGGATGCATCAAGTTCAACATCAGTTAAATCATTTAAAACTGAAACTTCAACATTATCTACACCAATATTTAAAAGAATCATTAAATCATCAAATTCATCAAGTAAAAATCCAATTTTTCCACCTTCAGCAATTCCACGAAACATATCCTTAGAATTATTAGCCCAGTTTTGCCATGCTTCAATATCAAAATAATCAAAATCCATAATATCACAAATATTAACCAAGAACTTAAAATTTAAAATATAATTTTTAATAGTATAAAAACTGAATAATTAAAAATTAAACTAATACTTAAACTACATAAAGATTAAAACTTAATATTCTGATTATAAAAAAATAAACTAAATATTAAGAATTAAACATTAATACCTAGATTATAAAATAAACTAAATATTAAGAATTAAACTCATTTTTTAAATTACACATTAATTGAAGTTTTTTAAATGCATTTTCATGACTTAATTTACCAAGACCACAATCAGGATCAAGAAGTAAATTATCTTTTCCAATAATCTCAATAGCCTTAGAAATTAAATCTCCAGTACTATATTTATCATCTACTCTATCTACAGCAGAATTTAAACAACCAAAACCTATTTTTTTACCTTTAAATTTAGAAATATTGTTTTTAAATATTTTAAAATTATTAGAATTTCCCGCAAATTCTAAATCTAAAATATCCACATTTAAATTAGCAAGAACTTTATAAATTTCAGATATATCTCCACATGCATGAATAGCAATAGGTAAATCAATACCATCTATAAGAATATCAATAGCTTCACTTGCAACAGACATATCTGCAACACCAGTAGACCAAATAGGTTCATCAACTTGAATATATTTAGCTTCTGTTTTTTCTTCAATAGCTTTTAACTCAGAATTAAATGCATGAGCATAATCAAAAATAGCATCATCCTTATTTTTATAAAATGATTCAATTCTAGAAGCATAAATCATAGTAGATGGCCCAGTTACAACAGCTTTAACTCCTTTATTAGATATTTCATCTTCAGTTAAATTATTTTCATTTTTAACTAAATAATCATCAAGAACTCTTTTAGCAGTATTAACATCATCAACAGTAATATCCTTATAAGAAGGAAGTATTTTAGATTTAATAACTGTTGTACCATCTTCAATTTTCATTCCTTGCATATGTCTTGAGAAAATATTAATCATATTCATATTCTCACGAACACCACCATCACAAACAATATCAATACCGGCATTTAATTCATCAGTAACAATATCTTTAATTGCAAGTTTATATGGATCATATGTTCCAAAAACGTGTTTTAATTTATCTGAAAAACTATTTGGAGTTTTAAGTTTAAATGGAAAACTTCCAACAACTGTTGTTAACATTTTTTCATAACCTCATAATAAAAAAATTATTAAAAATTAAATAATTTAAAAAATACTCCTAAATACTAATTAACACTTTAAAATAATTAAAAATACTAAAAAACAATTAGATTTAAAGTAATAAGCAATATTAAAAAAAAATAAAGAGTATTAATTAAATTAAATAATTAACATATAAATATTAATCTAAAAATCAATACTTTTTGATTTTATATCATCAATTTCATCATCAGATACAGGTAATTCAATAGCAGATGTACCATTACATGGTTTTGTATAAGTAATACATACTGTTTTTTTATCTGGATTAATTCCTACTGGTATAGGTGGTATACCAATTAATCTAATACCTAATACTTTTTCACCAGCATTAACATGTACTAACTGTTTAGAATTATCTTTAACTGCTTGAGCACATTGTTTGAATCCTGATTGTTTAAGTAATATTTTATAATCATCAGATTGTTGTAAATAAGTATCTAAGCAAAAGGACATAATTATCACCTCTAAATTTAATTTTGTTTAAAAATTTATTTAATAAATACAAATTAATCTTCATTATTATTTAAAACTTCATCTAAAGCTTTATTTAAACTTACTTTAATAGGATTAGGATTATGATAAGCACGAGCAGTAGCAATATATGCATCTGTTGACTCATCAACCATTTCTACAAGTTCATTTACTAAAGCTTGATCCCTATTAAATACAAGAGCAATTTTTTTAGTATTTTCCATTAAAGTACAATAAGTAATAAAGTAAGTTGCAGCTGAATCTTTATGTACAAATCCAATTATTAAATCAAAATCTTCATCTTGAACTTTATCTAAATAATTATCAATATTTACACTTTTATGTTTATAAAATCCTTTTGGATCTGAAACTTTAACAAGTTTAGCTGCTGCAGGATTTGCTGAAATAGTAACATCATAACCTAAATCAATTAATTTACTACAAGTGTACATAGCCATAGGTGTTTGAGATGAAATCTCAGGACAACCTAATAATAATAATGCTTTCATATTAAAAAACTTCCATATATAATTTAAACCTTTCTAAAATATCATTATTTTATTATTATAATACATTAATAATATTTATATATTATTCTTTAATTATAAACATTGTTATATATTAAAAATTATAAAAAAAATAAAGATATTTTAATAAAACAAATATAATTAAAGAATTTATAAATAAAAAGAAAAATAGCTAAAAAATATCAAAATAAAATCAATAGGAAAAATAACTAATAAAATACTAAAAAATAAATAAATATTAACAAAAAATAATAAAAATAAACTAAAGTTAAAAAAAATAAAACAACTAAATAACAAACTATTAATGAAATACTAAAAATAAACTAAAGATAAAAAAATAAGATGAAAAAATTAATAAAATTAAAAGGAAAATTAATTTAATAAAATTTAAATATAATCTTCCTAAATTTAATAGATATAAATCTTTTTAAAAATCCCTTAAAAATAACTAAAACCAATAAAAATTATAAACCTTAAAATCTTAAGATAAGTAAAAACTTTTACTAATTTTCTAAACTAATCATAAGAAATTAAAGACTTATAAAAAGATTTTACTAATTTTCCAAACTTAATATTTATAGAAACCTTCACCTGCATTAACACCAGTTTTACCTGCATCAATTTTTTCTTTAAGTAAAACAGCAATTTTACCAGGAATAGTTTCAGGATCAAAAGCTTCTGGATTCATTATTACAATATTATATGCAGTAACTAATCCAACAATATCTAATATTCTAAATGGACCTGCAGGAGCACCAGTTGCAAGCATCCATGTTTTATCAATAGTTTCAGGATCTGCAACACCTTTTGCATATAACATTTGTGCAGAATTTAAGAATGGAACAAGCATAGAGTTTAAAATGTAACCTGGTTGTTCTTTTTTAAGTTTTAAAGGAACCATATTAATAGCTAGTGCAAAGTCTACAACTTCATCATAATATTTTTGATCAGTACCTGGATGACCCATAACTTCTGCAGTATTATTTTTCCAAATTTCATTAGCAAAATGTAATGCTAAATATTTTTCAGGACGACCAGTATATTCAGCAAATTCACTAGGAAGTCTAGTTGAAGAATTAGTAACAATAATAGTTTTTTCAGGAATATGTTTTGCTAACTCCTCATAGAAAGGAATTTTTTGTTTAGGATCTTCAGCAATTGCTTCAATAACAATATCTGCATCTTCTCCAACTTCCTCATAACTTGTTGTTAAAACAATGCTATTATAAGCTTTCATAACATTATTTTTTAATTCTTCAATTTCTTCATCACTTAAATCGGTTTTATCAGTCAATCCCCTACAATATGCAGCAGGATTAGTTTTCATAGCTTCAAGTATTTTTAAATAAACATCTTTTAAATGATCAATTTTAGGTTGAGCTCTTCCAATAGATCCTTCACTTCTAAGCCAGATTTTTACATTAAATCCTTTATATGCAGATTGGAATGCAATCTGACTACCTAAAACTCCACCACCAGCTACAACAACATTTTTTATATCCATAATAATCACCTTATTTCAATATTCTAAAAATATTTCTTAAAGTTCGCTCTGTAAAAAAATATATTTTTACATGAAATGTTACTATTTAGTTTTAAAAAATTCAACTAAAACCTATTATGATTATATAAAAATATTTTATACATTCTTTAATTAAAATTTTTCTATTTAATTCTTGAATAAAAAATAGACTTATATAAAAAATAATATATCAATTTATAAAAATTTCAATTTAAACTACATAAA
>NZ_MRCT01000143.1 GCF_002208625.1 Methanobrevibacter sp. 87.7 | reverse complement strand
CAACGCCATAAAACACATAGCACATACTATACATAAAGAAACAACACACTCAAAAACAAATAGATATAATTGCAAAATACAATAAAGTAAATTGATACTAATTATAATAACTTTAATATAAAAAAACAATTATTAAAAATATTAAAATCAAATTATAAGATAGTAAATTAAAAATATATAATAAAATTTTCAAAAGTAATATAATAATATATGATAAGCTAATTGAAAAAAATAAATTTATAAAAAAATTAAAATTTCAAAAAATAGCCAATTTTAAGAGATTATTGAAAATAGAAACACATATAATATTTAAAATTTTCTATTTAAGACAAATAAAAAGTACTTTATATACAGGTAAACAGATTTATGAATGGTGATAATTTATGAAGTTCGGTATCGAATTCGTCCCACAACAACCTTTGGACGAAATTATAAAATTAGTAAAATTAGCTGAAGATGTAGGATTTGATAATGTATGGATTACAGATCACTACAACAACAAAAATGTATACGCTTCCTTAGCATTAATTGCTAAAGAAACAAGTACTATTAAATTAGGACCAGGAGTAACTAACCCTTACTTAAGAAGCCCTGCAGTATCTGCATCCGCTATTGCAACCATTGATGAAATTTCCGATGGAAGAGCTACTTTCGGTATTGGTCCTGGTGATAAAGCTACTTTTGAATCATTAGGTGTAGAATGGAGTAAACCATTAAGTACTATTAAAAGTGCTATTGCAGAAATCAGAACTTTAACCGCTGGTGGAAAAACTGATAAAGGAGCAAAATTAGGTGGAATAAAAGCTGTACAAGACAGTATTCCTATTTACATGGGAGCTCAAGGACCTAAAATGTTAGAAACCGCTGGAGAAATTGCAGACGGTGTTTTAATTAATGCATCCAACCCTAAAGATTACGAAGCAGCTATGCCTATGATTAAAGCAGGTCTCGACAAAGCTGGAGGAGACAAAGACTTTGATTTAGGTGCATATACCTCTACTTCAATCGGTCCAGATTCTGAAGCAGCTAAAAACGCAGCAAAAATCGTAGTTGCATTTATTGCTAGTGGTGCTCCAGATTTAGTTATTGAAAGACACGGATTACCTGAAGGATACAACAAAAAACTTGGTGACCTCTTAGGTAAAGGAGACTTCGGTGGAGCAATTGGTGCAGTAACTGAAGAAGCACTTGATGCATTCTGTGTAGCAGGTACTCCTGAAGAATTCGTACCAAAAATAGAAGCATTAGGAGAAATGGGTGTAACCCAATATGTAGCTGGTTCTCCTGTAGGAAAAGATGTTGAAGAATCTATTAAATTATTAGGAGACGTAATTAGCAGCTTCTAAATTTAATATTTTCTTTTTCTTTTTTTACTTTTTTTAAAAATAATTTAATAAATTAAACATACTTATTTTAATAAAAATAAACTCTTTTTATAATAATTATATTAAAAATAAAAATTAAAAAATAGTATTTTTTATATTATATTTACTAGAATAATATCTAATTTTTTTACTTAAATCTTCTTGATATTTAAAAGAAGGATAATCTTTATACAAACCAGTCCTATTATTATAAAAAAGATTTTTTGTTTTACTATAATACTCTGGAAAATATTTTTTAACTAAATTAAAATATTTAATTCTAGAATCAAATTCTTTATTACCAAATAAACTTAAAGATCCATATAATAAATAATCAATATCCAACTTACTAAATTCAAATATTGCTTTATCTATAGATTCATTATTATCTGCAATAAATGGTAATATTGGCATAAATGAAACACCTACAAGAAAATCTTCTTTTTTTAATCTTTCAATTGCTTTAAATCTTTTTTCAATTGATGGAACATTAGGTTCAAAAATAGAAAATACTTCTTTATCAATAGTTGAAAAAGAATAAGTTATTATAACATTTGATTTTAATTTATTAACAATATCATCCGGTAAAATAGCTACATCATTAATTTTTCTTAAAATATCAATATCTCTTAATACTAAATCAGACTTTGTTATTATATGAACAGGAAATTTAAATCTATACATCAATTTTAATAAATTTCTAGTAAGATATAATTCAGATTCAATATCCTGATAAGGATCTGTTGAAGAACCAAAAGATATTAATGCTCTTTTATTTTTTCTTAATAAAGATTTCAATTCAGATTTTAAAAGAGAAGCAGAGTTAGATTTTACATAAAAAGAATTAGTATTTTTAGCATACTTACTACCATTTATATAACAATAACTACAATCAAATGAACAACCAATATATGGATTTAAAGAATAATCTTCCATGAATAATTCTCTTTTTCCTTTTCTTTTATTGAAAATAGATTTTACTTCTTTATTTTTAAACCTATATTTATTTAGAATTTCAGAAATATCATCAAAATAATTATAAATAATACCACCTATTTTTTAAAAATGAAATATAAAACATAGTAAAATAATAAATACATTATAAATAAAAATTAATAATAAAGATTTTATAATAATACTAATTTAAATTTTATTATAATAATATATTGATAAAGAATAGAATACTTTTTCAATAAAAATTAAAGTTAATATTTTTAATATTTACTAAATAGTGATAATATGATTATTCAACAATTGACTAAAGAAATTAGAGATAATGCTACTGAAAGAGCAAAACCTAAAAAACCAGAACAGGTAGCAACAAGTTGGTATAATGAAGATTTATTATATTCTGGTGTTGGAAAAACTATATTTTTAATACTTGCAACTAAAGGTTGCTCATGGGCACTAGGTCCTAGTGGAGGATGTACAATGTGTAGTTATATTAATGATTGTACATTAGAACCTGTAACTGGAGAAAAAATTGTTGAATTATTTAAAAAAGAACTAAGCAAACATCCATATAAAGAAGATTATAAAAATGGAGATAAAATAGCTATAAAAATGTTTGCTAGTGGAAGTTTCTTAAATAGTGAAGAAGTACCTAAAGAAGCTCGTGACGAAATACTTAAAATATTAAGTGATACTGAAGAAATTAGTGAAATTGTTATAGAAACAAGACCAGAATATGTTACAGAAGAAGTATTAACTGAAATTTTTGATATTATTGGAGATAAATTATTTGAAATAAGTATGGGTCTTGAAACATCCAATGATAAAACTAGATTATATAATATTAACAAAGGATTTACTAAAAAAGACTTTGAAAAAGCTATGAAAATAATACAAGATGCAAGAGACAAAAAAGGATATAATGTTAAAGGAAAACCATACATCTTTTTAAAACCAATTTTATTAAATGAAAAAGAATCTATTGATGAAGCAATTGAAACAGCGAAATATGCAGAAGAATTAGGTGTAGATAGATTATCTTTCTGTCCTGCAACAATACATGGAGGAACTTTAATTGAAAGATTATGGATAGAAGGTTCATACCAACCACCATGGATTTGGTCTGCAGTATATGTAATTAATACTGTAAGAGACTTAGTTTCAATACCTGCACTTATGGATACTGCAGCATTTGGATCTAGAAGAGGACCTTACAATTGTAAAAAATGTAATAAAGATTTAAAAAATTTAATAATTGCAAGTAATTTAGATCAAAGTAAAATAGAATATGATTGTGAATGTAAAAATGAATGGTTAGCAGATATACATTCAAGTAATATGAATCAATCAAAAACAAGAACTAAACATTTACCATTATATTAAAAATAAACTATTGATTTAAACTCATAAATAATTAAAGAGGTAAAATATGAAAAATGAACTTATAAGTATTATATCAATTGTTCTTGGAATTATTATGATAATATTTCCAGCATTGAATTACATTAACTCCAATACTGCAATCATAGGATTATCCTTATTATTAATGACTATTTACTTATTTATTATTGGAATTTCTGAATCAGAATATAACTTAATAAAAAGTATTTTAAATACAATAATAGGATTTATATTACTAATTATAAGTATTTCAATAATGTTTAATCAAAATTTAATATCATCAATTATAGGAATTAAACAATATATTGTTGGTATATTTTTAATAATAATTGGATTAATTTCAATAATTGGAAATAGAGATAATAAATATGGATTTTATAGTGGAATTATTGGAATAATATTAGGATTAATATATATTATTATTGTAGTAACAAACTTAGCAAATCCATTATTCCTTGGATTCTTAACAGGAGTATGGTTACTTATCTGTGGAGTTTTAAACTTTTTAGATAGATATTAAATATTTTATTAAATTAAAATATTTACTTTTTTTAAATTTTTAATTATACAAATCATTTAACTAATACACTAATTTTAAAAAATAAATTTATATTATACAATTAATTTAACTACAGACTAATTTTAAAAAATAAATTTTAAATCAAATACCATCATTAAATAGCTAAAATTTTAAAGATACACTAAATTTAATATATATAATAGTTAAAATTTTAAAAACAAGTATATTAAATACTAATTTTAAAATAAGTTAAAATTTTATAATAATTAGTACTTTTTATAAAAC
>NZ_MRCT01000142.1 GCF_002208625.1 Methanobrevibacter sp. 87.7 | reverse complement strand
TTTTAATCTTATATAATTAATTTAAAATATATATTTAAGTAAAATATTAAAATAATCTTATTAAAAATATTTTATTAAAATATTTAAAATAATATAAACTTAATTTGAAAATATAACTTAAAAAAATTATTATTAGCAATATTAAAGATTTAATTAAAAATTAATCTTTTAAAATATTAAATGATTATATTAGAAATATTTACTTAAAAATTCATCAATTTTAGATTCAAAAGATTCTAAAGTACCTTCATTAATAATCATTTTGTCTGATTCTGCAATAACACTACCAATTCCAAAACTTAATTCATCTTGATCTCTTTTTTTAAAATCTTCAAATTTCTGTGAATCATCTGAACGATTTCTCATTTTTAATCTTTCAAATCTTATTGAAGGAGGTGCAAAGATAGTAACTACCTTAAAATCATTAAAATTATCTTTAAATAAACTAACTTCATAAGGACTTCTAATTCCTTCAATTATAATAAGTTTATTACTTAAATCATCTTCCATTTCAATTAAAGATTTAACTTTTTTAATAGTTAGATTAGCAACAGCATATTTTCCATGTTCTTTTCTAAGTGCTATTGATGTAACTCTTAAATCTTCATTTCTTTTTATAGCTTCTTCTCTTACCATGTCTCCCATTTTAACTACAATAGCTCCTTTTTCTTTAGCTTTTGTAGAAATTAATGTTTTTCCAGATCCTGAAAGACCAGATATCCCAATAACATTTACCATTATAACACTCTTTTTATGGTTTAATTTTCATTGAATTTAAGGATTCCTCTAAATTTTTATCATTATCAAAGTCATCAATAATTTTTTGAAGGAATTCTTTATCTTTATTTTTATATTCTTTAGCAATTTTACTCATTAATGGAATTGCACGTACAACATTATCAACTATAGAAATATCAGACATTTTAGATGTTCTAGATAATGGATTTAAATCTATACAAATTATTTTTTTACCTGCTTCTTTTAATAATTCTGCTCTATCTCCATCTTCAAGAGGAACAAGAATTACATCAGCAATATAAATTCCTTTTTTACTAGCAGTTACTCTTGGATTTTTTATTTTATCAAAGTAATATAAATCATCATAGTTTGTACCTAAAATATCTTCATATCCATGTTCTTTAAATAATTTAGTGATTTTGTCTACACGTTCTTCAGTTCTGTAGAATAAATTAATTTCAATATTACTATTAGTAATATTTGCAAGTTCAATTACTTCATCAATAGCCAAAGCTGTAGTATTACCATTTACAGATAATACTGGATGATTTGCAAGAATAATACTTGCTACTGCAGCTTTAATTGCTTTTTTTGCTGCAGGTACTGTTTTTTCCCCAATTAAATAATCAAAAGTTTCTCCTCTACCATGTGCAATCATTCCAGAATCAGCTAAATAGCCATCTAAGAATGCATCTTTTACTTTTTGTCTTAATAATAAAGACTCATATCTTGGATGATTTTTAGGTATCATATTAATAATTTATGATTATAAAACATATATAATTTTTTATTATTAATCATTATAAATTATATTTTGTAATTTTATTAAATTTTTAAAAAATAGTATTAAATTTAATTATAGTTCTAAAATAAATTTAAATTAAAAATAAGTTTTATTAAGTTGATTATTATGTTTTAAAAAAAGAATAATTATGTATTAAAAAATACATAATTTTAAAAAATTTTAATTTTTCTTAAATGGAATAATTCCTAAACATAAAATACCAATTAATAAAATCAATAATGGATTACCCGTTTTAGGTGTAGTTTCAACTACTTTAACAGAATTATTAGTCTTTTTATGACTATTATAAGTATTATTATTGTTATTAGTATTATTGTTTGTATTATTATTAGTATTGTTGGTGTTGTTTGTATTATTAGTTGTGTTTGTATTGTTTTCATGTCTTATAATATTTAAAACTTCAGTTTTATTATTAGCAGTAATATTTGGTATTTCATTAGAACCTGCAATTACATAATTTGTAAAATTACCTATTTCTGTTGTATTGAAAAATACAGTAATTTCTGCAGATTCACCTGGAGCTAATCCCTGATTGTAAATCCAAGTTGGTTTATTATCATTATTTATTGAGTATGTCCAATTATTATTAACTTTCCATGAATCATAAATTAAACCATCATCCCATTTATCCTCAGTAATGAAGACTTTATATAAAGTATAATTACAATCATTAGTTACACGTATAATAAATGAAGTTTTATTTCCTAAATCTACTACAGGTGTAATTGTGATTTTTTCAACTTTCATATGGGTATCTAATTCATCTAAATAACTTACATTAAACATAATGTCAATTTGATTAGCTGTTGGAGTTAAATATGTTCTGAAATTAAAAATAATGTATGATCCATTATCTAATTTTCTAACTGCATTATGTGTAGGTACTCTAAATCCACTATCATATAATTCAACAGTTTTTATTACAGGTGGGTATATACTATTATAAAAATCTGTATTAGTAAATTGGGAGATATAAAGGTACATATCATAATCTAATTCTGGTGTAGCATTAGGATTATCATAATAATACCAAATATATATTTTAATAAATTCTGAAACATCCATATTATATTTTACATTAACAATAAGACTTAAATCATCTACAAGATAACCGGAACCACCAGTATTTGCATATGGTTCAGTACAAAATCCATAGTAACCATTAGTAAAATTAATTAAACCATGATATTCTGAATCAAGTAAGTCAGTTAAGTTAAGTGATATTATATCATTTGTATTAGTTAAATTATTAATAGTATAATTACTTATAGTGAATATTGAATCATTAGCTCTTGCATAATTATTAGTGAAATTAGAATTATTTATTGTAGCATTTCCAGCAAAAACTGCACCACCTTGTAAGTTAGCACGATTTTCAATAAATCTACTATTATTAATATTTACAATCATTCCACTAACTGCACCACCTTGTTTTTTTGCAGTATTATTAATGAAAGTACAATTATTTATATTAGTAACATTGTTAGATAATATAGCAGCTCCACGGTATTGTGCAGTATTGCCTTCAAATATAGAGTTAGTTACATTAGCTTCTTCTCTTGAATAAATTCCAGAACCTAAATAATTTGTATCGGAGTATCCTGTATTATTTATAAATCTTGAATTATTAACTGCAACTTTATATCCTTTAATACATGTTCCAAGAATACCAGTATTTTCAATAAAATCACAATTATCTACAGTTATATAATTTCCAACAAGAGCTCCATCTTTTTCATAATTAATATTCTGTTTAAAAGTACAATTACTTGCATAAATATAATTTGCATTGATAGTACCTTCTTTACTTGCATAATTATTAGAAAATGTACTGTTATTTAAATGTAATTTACCAGAAAAGACATTTATTGATGAACCACCACCATTACTTACATAATTATCTGTAAAACTACAATTATTTATTATAAGATCATTATATGAAAATATTGATCCACCACTAGTAACATATCTGCTATAATTTACTGCACTATTTGAAATGAAGTTAGAATTATTAATAATTGTTAATTTAGATCTTGAACTAATTGCTCCACCATAATTTAATGCAATACAATTTGTAAAATTACAATTATTTACTATTAACTTATCTCCTGTTGCGTTAACAGCACCTCCAGAATAATAAGTATTGTTTGAATTACCATTCTTTAATGTTAAATCATTAAGGGTAACATTTGAATTAATAATATTAAATATTAATGCTTTATTATCTCCATCTATAATATGATTATTACCATTGATAGTAAGATTTTTGGTAATTTGTATTCCATTTGTAGAATCTGTAGTTGAGTCAAATTTATAATCATCATTAATATTTATTACATCATTTGTACTAGTATCAATAAGATTCTGCAAATCAGTAAAAGATTTAGGGTTTTTGTGAATCTCCAACAATATTATTATTTGAAGTAGATACATCATTTGTTGATTTATATGTTTGTAAATTTTCTGAATTTACATCAATATCATTATTTGAAGTATTTACTTCATTAATTGACTGATATTCTACTGTTAATAATTGAGAATTATCTAAATCAGTAGAATTATCATTTGCAGATATTGCATTAATACTAATAAATAATATTATAATGATTAATAAACTAATCTTCAGTTTTTTCATTTATATTCACCTCCTTTTAAGTAGTAAACATATTTTAATTTATGAAAATTTTTTACTAAATTAAAATATTAAAAGATAAAAGGGAAAATAAAATAGATTGTTATAATCATTTTAATTTCCTATCTCAATCAATCAATATAATTAATAGTAATTATATAATATTTTGTTTATTTTTTTATATAAATATGTATACTTTAATAAGTTTTTAACAGATTTTTTAAAAAGAATTTAAAAAATTAAGAAAAAAATATAATCTGTATAACTACAAAAAATAGCCGAATAAAGCAATTTAAAAATTTTAAAAAGTATTTTTCTTCATTAATTAACTTTAAACAGTTAATTTAAAAA
>NZ_MRCT01000141.1 GCF_002208625.1 Methanobrevibacter sp. 87.7 | reverse complement strand
ATTTATATATAACTATGGTTATATTTTAAACTGTATTGTTGTTTAAGGCTTTTTTTTAAAATTTTATCAAATTCTATAAATTTAGTGAGGATATTTGATGGAAAATATAACAACATTAATGCTTAAAAAAATTGGTATTGATGAAAAAGTAGAATTTAATGAAACAATTCCAATTTTAAAAAATTATATAAATAAAGATTTTAAAGAACTTGATGATGGAATTTATATATTTGAAGATAGCTCTTATATTTTAACTTTAGATTTTAATAAACGAGAATATTCCCATATTTTAAAACCAATAGATGGTTTTGAAGCTGAAGGATGGATTTTTGATTTTCAAGGTAATCTTATAAATGAAATATCTGCAGAGTTTGAAGAGTCTGTTGGAATAAATTATTTAGAAAATGTTCGCCCATTATTTGGTACAGCATCTGGAAGTGATTATAAATTTTACTGGGAATATGGTAATCCTGAATTTGAAAGTCAGAATATTATAATTGAAGGTAAAGCAAGTCCATGTAAATATTGTCTTGTTCAAAATTTAATTGTAGATTTATCTTATAATAATATACCAAGTTTTATTGTTGATTGTAATGGTCAATTCAATTATCTTAAAGATAATCTTGGTGATAAATATTATAAAAATGTTAAAAAAGTACCTTTTAATCCATTTAAAAAGTTTTTAAGATATTCTGAAAATGATTTTGTTGAAGAAGATAATGTTCATGTTGCACAAAGATTCATATCTTGGTGTCATCAAAGTTTTAAAAGTTTAAATCATAAAGATTTAAGTTTAATATATATTACAATAATAAAATCTCTTCAGAAATATAAACATTTCAATCTTAGTAAATTAAAAAAAGAATTACTTAATGCTGATGGTTATAAAATTATTGAAAAAATGAATGATTTATTTGAAGATGATCCATTTAATGGTGGTGCTACCTTTGATTGGTCATATTTAAATGATTTTTCAGGTAAAGTTAAATTAGTTGATTTAAGTTCATATGGTGAAATTACTCAAAAATTTGTTTATGATGTAATATTAAATGATTTATGGAATTATAAATTAATGGAAGGTTTATGGGAATTCCCATTTTTCGCTGTATTAGATAATGCAGAAAATATTAATATACGTTCAAATACTATTGCATCTAAAATTATTAAAAAAGGTAATGAATATGGATGGTCAATAGCATTTATAATTCAAAATGAACTTAATAAAGATTCATTAAATGAATTAAAAAATATTACTGATAGGATCTATTTCAGTCCTAGTTTAAATACACTTAATAAAATATCTGAAAATATTAGTAATTTAGATGATTCTCAGAAAGATTGGAAAGATAAATTATCTAATCTTAAAGAAAATCAATGTGTACTATGTACTCATAGTTTATTACATAAGGATACTTTACTTTCACCAAAACCTATTGTTGTAGATGTATCCAATTATAAAAAAGAACTTTAATATTTTTATTCATTTTTTCTTTATTTTTTTATTTTTTATTGTAGTCTGTTTTTATTGTGTTTATTTTTTTATTTTTATTATTAGTTTATTTTATGGTTTTTTTTGTTAATTTGTGTTTATTTTTTTTATTTATAATTTTATATTTTGATTAATTTGTGTAATTTTATTATAATTTTTATTAATTTTTTTATATTTTAATTTATTTTATTTTTCTTGGTTTATTTTAATTAATCTTAAATTATAGTTCACTTTTTTTAATTTGTTTATAATTTCTTTTATTTTTAGGTTTAAATTATTTAATATATACTTTAAAAAAAGTAAATAATTTATATTTGTAAATTTATAATAATTTATATCTATATAAAAATTTTTATTTATTAGAAAGGTGATATTTTGATTTTATATTTTTCAGGGACTGGAAACAGTAGATTTATTGCAGAGGGTATTGCTCAGAAAGCTAAAGATAAACTTTTATCTTTAACTCTTTTGATGAAATCTTCTCAAGATGGAGTTTTACTTGAATCTGATAAACCTTTTGTTTTTGTTTTACCTATTTATGCTTGGAGAGTTCCTCGTCCTGTTGATGAATTTATTAAAAAATGTACTTTTAAAGGATCTAATGAAGTTTATGTTATTGTAGATTGTGGAGGAACTCCAGGTAATGCTTTAAAATATATTAAAAATTCCTGTAAAAATATTGGTTTGAAACTTAAAGGTTTTGATGCAATTAATATGCCTGCAAATTATATTATGTTATATCCTACTACTGTTGCATCAAATCCTAATGTACAAAAAGCTTTAAAAATTCAGAAAGATAAAGTTGAATCAATTGCTGATGATATTATTCAGGGTAAAGAATTTTTCAGAAGACCTGCATCATTTAAAGGTAAATTACAATCAGCTATAGGAAATTTTTTCTTTTATAAAACTTTAATCAGTACTAAAAAGTTTCATGTTAATGATAAATGTATTAAATGTACAACTTGTGTTGCTAGATGTCCATTAAACAATATTACATTTATTGATGGTGCTCCTCAATGGTCTAATAATTGTATGCATTGTACTTCATGTATAAACGGTTGTCCTGTAGAAGCTATTGAATATGGAGATAAAACTGAAATGAGAAATAGATATTATCTTAAACAGTCTTATGATGATATTGTTTAAGATTATAGTTGATATTATTTTATTATAATATTTTTTTCATTTTTTTCTATTTTATTTTTTTATTTTATTAAGACTTATTTTTTCTTTCTTATTGTTTATTATTCTTTTTAATATTTTTTATAGTTTATAAAAACTTATTTTTATTTAATAACTATGTATAATTGATTTTTCTAAGTTTATAAGTATTTAATAATTATTTTGTTTTGATTTTATTATAAAATAATATTAATATTATCATTGTTAAACTTTATAGTGATTATATCTAATTATATTAATAAATTTAAGATAATATTAGTTCATTGGCATATATTCTTTTATATTTTTTTTATTTTTTTCAATATTTCTTTTTTAACTGTTTAAAAATTTTTTATTAAAAATGAATATTAACATAAATCTTTATATACTAAGACATATTACTATTATTTGTAGAAATTAAGTATTTCTACTATGTTGAAATATATTTTATGATTTAATTTTATTTTTAGTGATAATTTTGATAATAAAAGAACTCATTCAACATAATTTCTTGTATTGTTTTTTATTAAAACAATGGTAGTAACTTATTTAAATATATTCCCACATCTATTTTTTTGAATAAGTTCGATGAAACATGTGTCCTGTATAATTTTTATACAGGATATTTTTTTATTAAATTTATTGTATTTACTAATATTGTTTTTGTGTGTTTAAATTTATTATTTTTCTATATTATTGAATTTATTTAAGTTATTTTTTGTTTTTGTGTGTTTAAATTTATTATTTTTCTATATTATTGAATTTATTTAAGTTATTTTTTGTTTTTTGTGCGTATTAAACTTATAATTTTTAAACTTGTAAAATTTATTTTTAAAAAATAGTATTTAATTTAAAATAAGTTAAATAAAGATTATTTATCTTTATTTTTTATAATAACATTTTAATAGCAAATATTAAGTTAATTACTATAATTATAATTGGTATTATTATTTCAAGTATATCTTCATTAGTTTTTTCAACAATTTTAGGACCAAGTATTGCACCTATAATAGTACCTGAACATAATAAAAGTACAAGATTAATATCTATTCTTCCAAGTGCACCATAACCAAGTATTCCACCAATTGAATTAAAGATTAAAACAAAGATTGTTGTACCAATTATAGTTGTTGCTGTATATCCAAGTAATAATAATATTAATTGTATTGGTGGTGTACCACTTAAACCAAATATACCTGCAAGTATTCCACCGAATATTCCAAAAAGTGGTATAAATATTTTCTTAAATCCTTTAATTCTTACTTTTGTTTTTTTCTCAATTTTTTCTTCAGATCTAAGTTCACTAATAAATTTTTTTAAATTTACAATTGCAAGTATTATAAATAATATACCAAATGCTTTTTTAAGAAGGTGTTCTGGTATTAAACTAGATATATAAATTCCAATAAATGTTCCTATAAGTCCACTAATACCTAAAACAATACCCATTCCTTTATCAATATTATTTTGTTTATTATGATTATATGCTCCAACTACTGTTGTAGGTAAAACTGTTGCAAGAGAAGTTGCAACTGAAGTTTGGATATCTACACCTAACATAATTAATATTACAGTATATAATCCTCCGCCACCACCTCCTATAGTGGTAACGAGTAAACCTATTAAAAAACCAATAATAGGTAAAATTATAATTAAATTTTCATACATAATTAAAATATTTAGATATATTCTTATTTAAAATTTATTTATGCTTTTAATATTTATTTTAAGGATTTTTATTGAATTTTTTCTTTTGTTTATATTATTTATTCATTTTTAGGTTTATGTTGGGCTTTTTTTGTTTTATTTATAAAATGTATTTATTTTTAAGGTTTCATATTGAAATTTCACATATTAACATTGATGCTTAATTAAAATTTCCTTAAACTCTTTTTT
>NZ_MRCT01000140.1 GCF_002208625.1 Methanobrevibacter sp. 87.7 | reverse complement strand
AAATAAATCTTATTTAAATAAAAAAACCTATTTAATCAATAAATAAATCATTTAATAGAAATAATTTAAAAAAAACTATTTTAAAATCAGAACAATAATTATAAAAATAAAGAGTGAGAGGATATACTCTTTATTTAATTTTTTGAATTTTTGTATGCAGCATCAACAAAGGATACAAAGAGAGGATGTGGTCTGTTTGGTCTAGATTTAAATTCTGGATGGAATTGACAACCAATAAACCATGGATGGTTTGGAAGTTCAACAATTTCAACTAAGAAATCATCAGGTGAAATACCAGATAAGACTAAACCTTTTTCTTGTAAAATAATCCTATAATCATTATTGAATTCAAATCTATGTCTATGACGTTCTTCGATTAAATCTTCACCTTTAAAGTAATCTTCATATTTAGAATATGCATCATAAGTTTTAGTACCTTTAACTAATTTACAATCATATCCACCAAGACGCATAGTTCCACCCATTTGTTTGATTTCTTTCTGTTTTTCCATCATATCAATAACAGGGTATTTATTATCTTTATCAAATTCAGTACTGTTAGCACCTTCAAATCCATTACGTCTTGCAAATTGAGTAACCATAGATTGCATACCTAAACATATACCAAAAATAGGTACTTCATTATCAATTGCATAATCTACAGCTTCAAGTTTACCTTCAAATCCACGGCCACCAAATCCTCCAGGGATTAAGATACCATCAAGATGGGAAAGAATATCTTCATCAAGATGATTAACATCTGCATTAATATATTCAATATCCATTTTAACTCCAACATGTGCTGCAGCATGTTGTAAAGATTCACGGATACTTATATATGCATCTTCAAGTTCAACATATTTACCTACAATACCAATAGTTACTTTTGGAGATTTAATTTCAAGTTTTTTAACAACTTCTCTCCATGAATCAAGTTTTGAAGAATCAGGTGTTATATTAAGTCCTAATCTATTTACAATAAATTCTCCAACATTATTATCATCAAGTACAAGAGGTACTTCATAGATACTATTTGCATCTGGAGTATTTACTACTGCTCTTTCATCTACATCACAGAAATTAGAGATTTTTTTCTGAAGGTCTTTATCAATTGGAGATTCAGATCTACATACAATCATATCAGGTACAATACCAGTACTTCTTAATTCTTTTGTAGAATGTTGTGTTGGTTTTGTTTTAAATTCTTTAGCAGCATTAAGATAAGGTACATAGGTTACATGTACAAACATAACATTATCATGTCCTTCTTCATTTCTTAATTGTCTTAAAGCTTCTAAAAATGGTTGAGATTCAATATCTCCTACAGTACCACCAAGTTCTACAAGAACAACATCATAATCTTTTTTATGAGCTGCAGAACGAATCATCCTTTTAATTTCATCAGTAATATGAGGAATAATCTGTACACATGCACCTAAATAATCTCCTCTTCTTTCTTTACTAATGACTGATTTATAAACTTTACCAGTAGTAATATTTGCCATACCTGGAAGTTCAACATCTAAAAATCTTTCATAATGCCCTAAATCTAAATCAGTTTCCATTCCATCATATGTTACAAATACTTCACCATGCTGATATGGGTTTAAAGTTCCAGAATCCCAATTAAGATAAGGATCTATTTTAATAGCAGATACTTTAACACCATATGATCTAAGTAATCTACCTATTGAAGCAGAAGTTATTCCTTTTCCAATAGAACTTACTACTCCTCCTGTAATAATAATATATTTTGTCAGATTAATCCTCTCCAGAGTAATTATAATTTAAAATAAAAATTATAAAAATAATTTTTAACCTACATTGAGGTCATTAATAATACTTATATTTCTGTTTATTGTAGTATATAAAATTTAAAAAAAATTATTGAAAATATAAATAAGTATAATAGTATAAATTATATATAATTTAAGATTAGAAATTTTTATTTTAAAATTTTAAAAATACCAAATAAAATTAATTTAAGTTCATAAATTTATATTTTAAACTGTTAAAATAAAATTTAAGAATAAATTTAAGTTTAATCTTAATTAACAGGTTTTAATATAATTCAAATATAAAACAAACTTTATAAATTTTACATTAAAAGATTAAAAGGTAATATTATGGGATTGTTTGATTTTCTAAAAAAGGATAAAAAAGAAAATAAAGAAGATGACCAATCAAATAATAAAATAAATGAAGATTCTAATAGTAAAGAAAGATATGATGTAAATGACTTATTAGAATCTGATAAATTATCTGTTAAGCAAAAACAACAAATTATGTATAAAGAATTTGCTGAAAACTCTGAAAACAGAAATGAAAGACTTACTGCAGTAAATGAAATTATGGATGTTAATATGCTAAAAGATATAGCAATTAACTTTAAAGATAGATATTCAAGACTTCTTGCAGTTGCTAAAATACAAGATGAAGATATATTAAATGATATTGCAAAAAACTCAAAATATAGTGAAACTCGTGCTGCAGCATACCAACATTTAGGTAAAAATGATAAAGCGGCTGAAGAGATTTTAATTAACAATAATAACAATAAACAATTCATTAAAGAAGGATTAAAAAATATTGAAGATGAAGATATTCTAACTAATATAGCAATAAAATCTATTGATAAAAAAACAAGAAATTTAGCATTTAATAAAATTGAAAATAAAGACAATATTAAAAAAGTTGCTTTTAATTCAGATGATGAACACCTACGTAGTTTAGCAATTAAAAAAGCAGATATTACCGACGAAAATGAATTTGAAGAACTATTTAATAAAGAAAATTCAATAGATACTAAATTATATCTACTTGAAAAGATTAATAATGAAGAATTTCTATTAAAAGTTGCATCAGAAGATAAATCTGAGAAAATAAGACAAAGAGTAATATCTGAAATTAAAGATAATGATGCATTAATTAAACTTGGATTAAAAACTAATCATTCAGATGTTAAAATTAAAGTTATGGAAAAAACAGAAAATCCAGATTACATTAAAAAATTAGCATTAAATGATAAAGATAATTTTGTTAAAGATAAAGCAATAAAACTTCTTGATGATGTTGATACACTTGAAAAAATTGCTCTAAATGATGAAAATCCAATAATACGTAAAAATGCATCACTTAAAATAAATAATGAAAATATACTTAAAAAAATTATCTTAAATGATAATGATATTAGTGTTATAAAAGCAGTACTTGAAAATCCAAATCTTAAAGATGAAAAAGTTTTAAGTGAAATTGCAATAGAAAGTGACTTTCCAGAAATACGTAAAACATGTATTAATAAAATAAACAATGAAAATTATTTAAAAGAAGTTGCTATTAATACTGAATATGAAGATACTGGAAAATTTGCAGTAAATAAAATAGAAGATGAAAAATTACTTACAGAGGTTATTGCAAAGACTAAAAACCAAAATATTGGAATTTTAGCAATAAATAAAATAAATACTGAAAGTATACTTGAAGTAATTCTAAATAATTCACAATATGAAGAAGTACGTATTAAAGCATTAAGTAAAATTAATAATAAAAAATTAATAGAAAAAATTGCTAAAAATGATAAAAATATTAATGTACGTGGAGCTGCAATTGACCGTGTACAAAACCCAAAATTATTAAGAGATATTGCAAATTCTGATCCTAATGAATTTATACGTGATAAAGCAAAAAGAAGGTTATAAAGATTATTTTTAAAAATAAGTACAATAAACAATTGTTATAATAACAATTAAGTACGTATAAAAACATACTAAATATCATTAGAAAACTTGGAGGCACTAATAATGGCAGAATATGATATTAGTAAAAATGCAGAATATGCATCAGATATTAAAGAAAAATTAGATTTAGACTCAGAAGTTGTTGCTATTAAATTCTTTGATGATGAAAGTGAAATTCCATCAAATATAGAAAAACTTGCAGAACCAACAAGACATTGTCAAATGGTAAAATTTGCTTCAGAAGGAAAATCTTTCTATGCAACTAAAGATGAAGAAGCATGTAAAGGTGGATCAAGTGCACTTGGTTTAGAAGATGCTCCTAAAAAAGTTTCAAGTGGAGAAAAATACTTTGAACTTGGAAGATTTAAATCAATAGAAGAAAGTAAACAATTATATGAAGCATTACCAAAAATTGATGTAAGACATAAAGGAATTATATATTCACCTCTTAAAGATGCTGAATTTGAACCAGATGTAATTATATACTTTGCAAAACCATTATCTGGTATGAGAACAGCACAAGCATTTGTATATAATAATGCAGAAAGAATTTATCCTAATTTCTCAGGTATACAATCAGTATGTGGAGATGTATGTGCAGGACCTATTATTAATAAAAAACCTAATATGAGTTTAGGTTGTGATGGTTCTAGAAAAGCAGCAAAAGTTAAACCTGAAGAATTAGTAGTTGGTATTAATAAAGAAGAAATTGAACCAACTGTTGACGCATTAAATAAAATTTTATAAAACTATTTCTTCTTTCTTTTTTTTATTTTTAAATTTAAATAATTTAAATCTGTTTTTAACATCATATTAAATTATATATACTTAAATTCTAATTTTAAACTAAAAAACAATTAATCTATACAAATTAAAACACTAATTTTAAATTAGAAAACAATTTAATATAATAATTAAAATCTAATTTTAGACTAAAAAACAATTTAATTAATTACAAT
>NZ_MRCT01000139.1 GCF_002208625.1 Methanobrevibacter sp. 87.7 | reverse complement strand
AAAAATTTTAATTATTTTATTAAAACATAATTTTTCCAATATATTTTATTAAATCAATGTATTTTAATATTATTTTTAAAATATTTTTTATGTTATATTATCCATATTTAAAAACATAAAGATTTAATATTTTTAATAATATATGTAGATGATATAAGAGTGATTTTATGGAAAAAGTAATTACTGCAAATATTGTGGATGTTAAGTTTAATAATATGTATCCTGCGGAGATTAAAATTAAAGATGGTTATATAACTGATGTTATACCAATAGCAACAGATCATATTGATGATATTGATTTTGATTATGATGGTATTTTACTTCCAGGATTTATTGATTCACATATTCATATTGAAAGTTCAATGCTTACTCCAGCTAATTTTGCTAAAGCAGCAGTTAAACATGGAACAACTTCTGTTATAACTGATGATCATGAAATTGCAAATGTTTTAGGTATTAAAGGAATTAATTTCATGATTAATAATGGTAAACAAGTACCTTTTGATTTTTATTATTCTGCACCTAGTTGTGTTCCTGCTACTTCATTTGAAACTTCTGGTGCAGTTCTTGATAGTCAAGATGTTTCTATGATTTTAAATATTAATGAGGTTGTTTGTTTTGGGGAAATGATGAATTTCCCTGGTGTACTTAATGATGATGAAGAAGTTTATAAAAAGATTGAAGCTGCTAAATTACTTAATAAACCTGTTGATGGTCATGCTCCATTACTTACTGGTGAAAATTTAAAAAAATATGTTAATGCAGGTATATCTACAGATCATGAATCTTCTACTTTTGATGAAGCTATTGAAAAAAAGAAATTAGGTATGAAAATAATGGTTCGTGAAGGTTCTTCTGCTAAGAATTTTGACGATATTTTAAATGAAAATGATAGAAGAATTTATCTTATGAATTCTAAAGATGCTAATGGATTTTCACATGATGATTTAAAAACTCTTATGAAAAATCCAATATTTGATATGCTTGTATCTGATGATAAAAATCCTAAAGATTTAGAGGAAGGACATTTAGAAGTTTTAATTAAAAGATTAATTAATTATGATGTTTTTCCTATTGAAGCTATTAAAATGGTTACATTAAATCCAGCACAACATTATAATCTTGATTCTGGTTCAATTGAACCTGGTAAAAGAGCTAATTTTGTTCTTATAGATAGTTTTGAAAATTTCAATGTTTTAAAAACATTTGTTGGTGGTGAATGTGTCTATGAGGATGGTAAAGTATTATTTGATTCAGAGGATGCTGAACTTGAAAACACTGTTCATTTACGTAAAATGAAACCTGAGGATTTTGATATTTATTATGATGGAGATGAAGATAAAGTTAAAGTTCGTGTTATTAAAGTTCTTGATGGATCTTTAATTACTCAAGAAATTAAAAAAGAAGTTGAAGTTAAAGATCATATTTTACAATCTAATGAAGATAAAGATATTTTAAAAATTGCAGTTATAAATAGGTATGGTGGTAATACTGTTGCAAATGCATTTGTTAAAGGTTTTTCAATTAAAAATGCTGCAATTGCTTCTTCTGTAGCACATGATTCTCACAATATTATAGTTATTGGTACAAATAATAAGAATATGGCTGATGCAGTAAATCTTATTAATGAATATCATGGTGGTATTGCTGCAGTATCTCGTAGAAATGGTATTAAAGAGATTTTAGAATTACCTATTGCTGGATTAATGTCTAATGATAGTGTTGAAACACTTTCACTTAAATTAAGAAATCTTCATAATATTGTTAAATTACTTGGTTGTAAATTAAGTGCACCATTTATGACAATGTCTTTTTTAGCATTACTTGTTATTCCTTCACTTAAATTATCTGATAAAGGTCTTTTTGATTCAAATAATTTTGAATTTGTAGATCTTATAGTTAATGATGATTAATAGGTTTTTAAATTATTATTTAATTTAAAACCTATTTTTTAGTTTTTGTTTTTTAGTTTTTATTTTCATTTATTTTAAATTTTATTGCTTTTTTTGGTTTTTTATTAATTGTAATTAAATTCATTATATTTTTATTTTAATTTTATTGCTTTTTTATTAGTTGTTATTGAGTTTAGTATATTTTTTAGTTTTTATTTAGATTTAGTTTAGTTTTTTACTATTTTTAGTTTTTATTATTTTATTCATATTTTATTTTGATTTTTAAGTTTTAGTTTTAAATTCAATATTTCTAATTGTATACCTTGCATAATTGAAGTTTAGAATACTTGCAAGTGCTCTTCCAGTAGCAAGACCTGACCAAATTCCAATTAATCCCCATCCTAAATATATTCCAAAGAAGTATGTAAAACTAACTGTAAATATTACTTCTCTTATTATTGTCCACATTAAACTTGTAGTTCCTTTACCTATTCCTTGGTAGAAGAAACTTGAAACCATTCCAGCTCCAGTAAGTGGGAGGGATAAACATGCTATTTTTAAGAATGTTGATATTCCAGGAATTAAACTTGCTGTATTACTTGTATATGCAAATATTGTTGAAAGTGGTGTTGAAAAGACTATAAGAATGATTGTTACAACTGTTCCAAATGTAACTCCAAATTTAGCACCATAAATATGTGCTCTTGACATATATTCTTTATTTTTAGCACCATAAGCACTTCCAACAACTGCAGTTACTGCACTACCAATTGCTGTTAGTGGCATTATTGCAAAAAGATATAATCTTTGTCCTGTTGTAAATACTGCAATTCCATATACTCCAGATATACTTGAAATAAATATTAAATATAAACTCATTGCAATAGACATCATAAACATGTCCATTGATGCAGGAATGCCTACTTTTAGAATATCTCTTACTATTTTTGTATCGTATTTAAATTCTTTTAATTTAACATCAACATATGTATCTTTTTTTATTAGAATCCAATACATAATTACTATTGCTGAGATTAAACTACTTACTACTGTAGAAATTGCTGCTCCAGCTGAATCTAAGTTTAATATGTAAATAAATATAGGGTCAAGTACTGCATTTAATCCAACTGATATAATAACTGCATACATTGCTCTTTTCATATCACCTTCTCCACGAAGAATACCACTTCCTCCATTTGCAAACATAAATCCAATTAATCCTGCAAATAATGGAGTTCCATATTTTAATCCTTCAGTTAATGATTGTCCATTTGCCCCATAAGTTATTAATAATGGTTTTTCTATAAGAAGTAGTATTATTGTAAGTATTATTGAGGCTATTAAAAATATTATTAGTGAATGTTCTGCTGATGCACTTGCTTTTTCATGATTTTTAGCACCTACAAAACGACTGATACTACTTGTAGCTCCACTTCCAAGTCCTACACTTACTCCATTTAATATCATAAATATTGGAGTTACAAATCCAATTCCTGCAATTGCTGCTTGCCCAAGCCCTGCTATCCATATTCCATCAATTATGTTATATGATGCTGTTAAAAGCATTGATATCATTATAGGGATTGCTAGTTTTTTTACAGCATTTTCCGGATTACCTCTCATTATCTCAATATTTTTATTTCCCATATTATCCCTAACTAAACGTTGTTTATATTATTTTTATTTTTATGATATTTTAATACTATGTTTCTTTCTGTTTAGTTAGATTTATTCTTATTTTTTTAGTTTTATCTTAAAATTTTTCATATTAATTAATTTTTTTTTCTAATTTTTTTAGTTAGTGTTTAAATTTTTAAGTTTTATTTTTATTTTAGTTAGGATTCTTCTTTATTAAAAAATAGTTTTTTCATGTTTGAATTTTGTTTTTAGTTTTCTAGAAACAATTTATGTGGTTTTAATTTTTTTTTAAAAAAAGTAGTTTTTTATATTAAATAGTTATATTGTGTTTAATATTTTATTTTTATTTTTGTAAATAAAATTTAGTGTTTTTAGTATTATATTTTTA
The DNA here is from genome assembly GCF_002208625.1 of Methanobrevibacter sp. 87.7. Lineage (GTDB taxonomy): Archaea > Methanobacteriota > Methanobacteria > Methanobacteriales > Methanobacteriaceae > Methanarmilla. The sequence goes on along the minus strand of NZ_MRCT01000139.1, from coordinate 797 downwards.
AAAAAACACTAAATTCATTTTTATTTAAATTTAATTATGCATAAATCCAGTAATTACACAAGTGTATTCTGGTATTATTCCTTTAGGTAAATCAAACCATTCTAATTTTAAATCAGTGTGATCTTCTACAGCTTCACAGATACGAGTTCCAAGTTCATCCCATCCTCTTCTTGCTTTATCTGGTTTTTTACATGGTCTACCTAATGGTCTTTGACATCCTTTTGTACATAATATACATGGTCCTGCATTAATAAATAATCCACCTGTTTCTTTTTCTTTTTTACGTAATTTTGCCATTAATTTATAGTTTTCTTTGTTTATTGTGTTTGGTACGATTTCATTAAGAATTTCTTCAGTGTATATTTTCTTGATTTTGCTTTTTCTGTGAAGTTGATTTTCGTTATTATGAAATCTAGTTTCTTATATTTTTCTTCAAATTCTTTCCATACACTAAGTGAATTTTCTCTATGTGGTGGACACATCCAGATTTTTCCATAGTTTGGACAGTCTTTACATAATTTGTATTCTACATCTTCATCATAATAATTATCAATATATTCTTTTAGTCCCATGCTTCCTTCAATATGTTCTGTTGTATAAAAATTATTAAAATCTATTTTATCACTCATTTTATTACCTTTCTAATTTTATTAACGATTGTTATATTTTTATTTATTAAATTATTAACAATTGTTATAATTTAAAATATATAAAAATATATTTATGTAAATCTCTTAAAAAATTAAAAAAATTAATTTATTATATTAAACTAATTTTAATAAAAAAAGATATTTTAT
>NZ_MRCT01000014.1 GCF_002208625.1 Methanobrevibacter sp. 87.7 | reverse complement strand
ATCAGTATTTATTCATATTTTTATCTATTTAAATATAATTCCATTTTATTATTCGAAAAATTTATATTTAAAATTAAGACAATATTAATATAGGGTTTAAGATTTTAACTAAATTTTGACCCTATTAAAATAAGACCATTTTGGGATTGAAATATTGTATCTAAAATGCTTTTATCTGTAACATTTAATGATTAAAATAAGACCATTTTGGGATTGAAATTCCATAACATGCACAAGTACCGAAAGCGATAACATAATTAAAATAAGACCATTTTGGGATTGAAATTTACTTTTTTCTCATATTCAATCATCTTTTTCTCAGCATTAAAATAAGACCATTTTGGGATTGAAATGCGGAATCTACAACACCGAAAAAGTACATTGCTATTATTAAAATAAGACCATTTTGGGATTGAAATAATCAACAACTAATAGAAAAAATAGAGTAAAAGTAGGATTAAAATAAGACCATTTTGGGATTGAAATATGGCTAGCAGCGAAATGAAACTCCCATAGATACCTCATTAAAATAAGACCATTTTGGGATTGAAATATTCTTACTATATATTATATATTCTTCACTATAAAAAAATTAAAATAAGACCATTTTGGGATTGAAATGGAGTATTATGAACATTACTTTAAAACATTAATCTAATTAAAATAAGACCATTTTGGGATTGAAATTATTTCATAATTATAAAGCAGGTAACTCCTCAAATTATTAAAATAAGACCATTTTGGGATTGAAATAATCCTTGAATGTATTCAATTATTCTTTTCATGTAATATTAAAATAAGACCATTTTGGGATTGAAATTTGAATATAAGTCACCAGAGGATATGATCTCATCAATATTAAAATAAGACCATTTTGGGATTGAAATAAATATGTTGTAGATACCTCCCATGTTACTTCGTCGTAATATTAAAATAAGACCATTTTGGGATTGAAATAACTCCTCTCAGACATACAGAAGAAGTATGGTAAAATTAAAATAAGACCATTTTGGGATTGAAATTCAATACGGATTAGGTGATGTTATCGGTGCAGTAAAATTAAAATAAGACCATTTTGGGATTGAAATAGATTATTATCAATATTAACATTAACATCATTACCTTGCTTATTAAAATAAGACCATTTTGGGATTGAAATGAAGAATTAGCACCTGCTGAAGAGTATGGTTTCAATATTAAAATAAGACCATTTTGGGATTGAAATAGGGAATTTACAGTCACCACATACCTTTATACTGGCATTAAAATAAGACCATTTTGGGATTGAAATACACTAGCATGATAAACATCTTCTGTCTTTTTTATTATTAAAATAAGACCATTTTGGGATTGAAATCATAATACTCAGATTTATCATCCGAGAGCACAATCTTATTAAAATAAGACCATTTTGGGATTGAAATTAATTTTGTATGAGGTCCAAGATTACCTTCTCTAATATTAAAATAAGACCATTTTGGGATTGAAATTTCATGAGCACTTAAACTACCATATTTTTTATATAAATTAAAATAAGACCATTTTGGGATTGAAATAGGAATTTAAAGGATACCTTCAAGATTACCTTGCTAATTAAAATAAGACCATTTTGGGATTGAAATATACACCTTTTTTGAAATAAAAAATGAATTATGAAAAATTAAAATAAGACCATTTTGGGATTGAAATTAAGCATTAACAAGGGGTACAATACCAGCAGTTTTAATTAAAATAAGACCATTTTGGGATTGAAATGTGAATGTTGCTAATACTCTTGCAGCCGCCCATAATTATTAAAATAAGACCATTTTGGGATTGAAATATATATATTACTTCTCCCTGGATTAATTTTGATAGTATTAAAATAAGACCATTTTGGGATTGAAATATGAAGAGGGTTACGTGTATAATGTCCGTAAAAATTAATTAAAATAAGACCATTTTGGGATTGAAATAAGGATAAAGGAACTATTAATCTCAATAAAAAGAAAATTAAAATAAGACCATTTTGGGATTGAAATCATTCTAGCAATTGCACCAGGACTGTGACGGTCAGCACCTTATTAAAATAAGACCATTTTGGGATTGAAATAAGCATAAGATTATTTTTTTATCTTATGCTAACTCTTTTATTAAAATAAGACCATTTTGGGATTGAAATACTTATCATACGCTGCAGCCTCAGCCTCAATCATTTGATTAAAATAAGACCATTTTGGGATTGAAATTTTTTTTAAAATTTCAATTTAATTTCTTTTTTTTATCATTAAAATAAGACCATTTTGGGATTGAAATATTCCAGGGTCACCTATAAGCAGGACATGTATAGTCCAATTAAAATAAGACCATTTTGGGATTGAAATTAATGCTTGACCTATCTGTTTAAGACCATTAATACCCCATTAAAATAAGACCATTTTGGGATTGAAATTAATCAGGATTTTTATAATCTTCCTTCAGATGTGAAATTAAAATAAGACCATTTTGGGATTGAAATTACTGTGCAAGAGTGTTTGCTGCACCACGTGTATCTGATTAAAATAAGACCATTTTGGGATTGAAATTACCTTGAGGAAGCAGGTTGGGTAATTACCCCATAATTAAAATAAGACCATTTTGGGATTGAAATTTATCAACCCATTATATGTTTCTATGATGGCTGAGAATTAAAATAAGACCATTTTGGGATTGAAATATAAATGGACTGCATTTGCAATCTACATTGGATTAATTAAAATAAGACCATTTTGGGATTGAAATACTCGTATTCACACTATAAAAAAAAATTATGGAGGAATTAAAATAAGACCATTTTGGGATTGAAATTTTATATCATTCTCGTGTTTACATTAAGAGAGTCAATTAAAATAAGACCATTTTGGGATTGAAATGAGACTGCAGGTGCGATTCAGGGTGTGAAATCTCAGATTAAAATAAGACCATTTTGGGATTGAAATAAGTAACAAAATCTAGTACAAGAAGCAAATCAGTAAATTAAAATAAGACCATTTTGGGATTGAAATTGATAATGCTAAACTTTATTTTGAGTTCACTGAAGGATTAAAATAAGACCATTTTGGGATTGAAATAAATTATTATGGAGACAAAAATATAAAAGACATTGGATTAAAATAAGACCATTTTGGGATTGAAATCACTCCTGGATTATGTGAAAATTGTGGAACTGCTAAATTAAAATAAGACCATTTTGGGATTGAAATGGGAATATTGGAAAAGAACATGATACTGTGATAGAATTAAAATAAGACCATTTTGGGATTGAAATTCAATAAAGATAGTGTTAACTTGAAGGATAGGGTAATTAAAATAAGACCATTTTGGGATTGAAATGCTCTTGAGTAGATCACATAATGACCTTCACAGAATTAAAATAAGACCATTTTGGGATTGAAATTCAATGACGGTGGTTAACATGTCATCAATTGCATCTTATTAAAATAAGACCATTTTGGGATTGAAATATATAAAAAGTTTTCTTGTATACTAATATATGTATAATTAAAATAAGACCATTTTGGGATTGAAATGCACAAATCAACAATAAAATGAATTTCACATTATTCATTAAAATAAGACCATTTTGGGATTGAAATAGGATTGTTGGTTCATTACCAGCTATTCAAGGAGACCTTTCACGTATTAAAATAAGACCATTTTGGGATTGAAATCTTCTAGGATTGGATTCTATGTAGAGAAAAATGGTGATTAAAATAAGACCATTTTGGGATTGAAATATAATTCACTATCCAAGTATTCTAAGGGTTGTTCTGATTAAAATAAGACCATTTTGGGATTGAAATATTAGCAGATACTAAAGCAAAAACTAGGCTTGAAAGAATTAAAATAAGACCATTTTGGGATTGAAATACGACGGATTAACATTCGATGAAAGACTTGAAAAGAATTAAAATAAGACCATTTTGGGATTGAAATTTTTTGTACTCAAAATATTTTGAGTATTTCATTTCATATTAAAATAAGACCATTTTGGGATTGAAATATACACCTTTTTTGAAATAAAAAATGAATTATGAAAAATTAAAATAAGACCATTTTGGGATTGAAATACGAGACAATACTTAAATTAGTATTAAAAGCAGAAAATTAAAATAAGACCATTTTGGGATTGAAATATAAAACAGTATATCCTTTATATTCTAAATAACGTTATTAAAATAAGACCATTTTGGGATTGAAATATTGTAATGGAAAAGGAATTCAAAGAACATCTTGAATTAAAATAAGACCATTTTGGGATTGAAATCTGCTATCAGCAGCTACTGCATCACAACACAATTCAATTAAAATAAGACCATTTTGGGATTGAAATCGGACTGATAACAAAATAATATTTGATGATATGAAATTAAAATAAGACCATTTGGGGATTGAAATTAAATCAAATTCCCCACCGATTTTTGCTTTACCTGTTATTAAAATAAGACCATTTTGGGATTGAAATTGATGTAAAAGTTGATTTATTAACTTCTGCTAGGAATTAAAATAAGATCATTTTGGGATTGAAATTAAGTCCCACCATACCTGATTCTTTCATGTGAATATATTAAAATAAGATTATTTTGGGATTGAAATTCATCTTAACGAAGTCCTCTTTATTTTTCATATCCTCATTAAAATAAGATCATTTTGGGATTGAAATAGCATAACTTAACATCAGACTCCTCTAATATACAAAATTAAAATAAGATCATTTTGGGATTGAAATGGCATCTGTGGATCTTTAACTATTTTCTGAACCTGATTAAAATAAGACTATATGGGATTGAAATTCAATAATTAAAAATGTTTAAAGGTGATTTATAATGGATTAAAATAAGACTATATTTGGATTGAAATCTTTGAAGCTCCAAGTTTTGAAATTGGATTAAAATTTTCACTTTTTATCGGTTAACTACATGGTTCAAGGGTATTCTCATAGTTCCCATTAGATATACCAGTACTCGTGGTACCATTAGATAATATCATTAATCATAAATTAACAGTTAAGACTAATCTATGTGAGATTAGACAGGTGAATAAGGGTAGGACAATCAGTATCCCACAATACTGGGGTAAACATTCCCTCGTAGTTATACCATACCACGGAATGACAGTCAAGATGACACATTCACATTGGATAGTTTAGAGGTGATACCTCGTGATAAACACACATATAATAATCAGAACACAGTAATCTCATTCGCAGAAAGGTACATTGGTTCAATGTGTCTACTAATCCATGTATAAAATATTAATATAATCATTGATTAAATCATAATTTACATCTACAGGTACAATTATAATCAATCAACAATCCATTAAAATAAGACCATATTGAGATTGAAATCTTTTTAAATTATTATTTTTTTCAGAAAATAAAGTAATTAAAATAAGATTATATTGGGATTGAAATTCGCCTCACAAGTCTCAATTAATTTAATTCTTAAAGATTAAAATAAGATTATTTTGGGATTGAAATTCTCTTACAAGTTTTCTTCTTTTCAGTTGGTATTTTATTAAAATAAGATTATTTGGAGGATTTAAAGAAAAAATTGTATTTAAATGTTTAAATTTGATGCATTTCATATAATAATAATGTTCTAATCGTAATAATGAGAATAAATAAATATTAAAGGATATATATTATTTAATACTAAAAAATTATATATTGCAGATATTATGATATTTATCAAAAAATTAGTTTTTTATATTTACTTTTTTTTATAATTAATTTTTAAAAAATAAAAAAAATAAGAATTAAATTTTTAATTCTTTAAAATTTTAAATTTAAGCTTCAGTTGGAGCATCTTTACTTGCCCATTTAACAGTTCTTTCAGTAAATGGTTGAGCAATACAAATCCAAACTAAACTAATTAACCAGTGAGTAATAATCATTATTATAACATTAATAGTAGGTACTGAGAATATAAATGCTAAACCAATGAAGATAATATTATCTACTAATTCTCCAGTAGCAATTGCACCTAAGTTTTTAATAGTTAAATGACTAGTTCCACGATTTACAATAGTAGTTAATCTTGCATTTACAAGGTTACCAATAAGATAACTAATATATGAAGCAACAAGAATTCTTGGTGTTTGTGTAAATACAAATGTTAAAGCTGCATCTCCTTGATAATATGCAGGAGATGGTAAAACTAATTGTAATGTAGTCATGAAAACAAATAATATATCAGTACATAAACCTAAAATCAATGTTCTATGTGCTGCTTTTTCTCCATAAACTTCTGTAATTACATTTGTTAAAACATATACAAGTGGATAAATTAAAACACCTGCAGGTACTTCCATACCTAAAAATTTAACATCAATAATTTTTACAGTAATTAAATTTGCAATAATAAAAGCTACACAGAAAAATGCTGTAATGATTATTCTTTTTTCAGTATAATCAAAATGTGTATCCATTTTATCTTTTTCTCTAAAAATTTTAAATAAATAGATAATTGTTTTAAACTAATGTTTAAAAATCAATTATGTATTATATAACTAATTTAAGATATAAAAACTTTTTGAATAAGTTTTCAATTAAGCTTGATAAATATAAATTTAAAAAGAGTAATTTTTTGTTTATTAAATGTTAATTTTTTAATTTTATAAAATATTTAATTAATGTTTTATCTTTTTAAAAGTAAAAAATAAATAGTTAAATATTTATTTCTTATTATATTTCTACTAAAAAGTAATTATTTTTTTCAAATATATTTATTATTAAAATTATGTTCATAATTTAAATTTATATTTAAATTTATATTTAAATTTTATTTATTATATTATATAATTTTTAAAAAAATATTTTAAATTATATCGAAAATATTATATATTATTTAATAATAAATTAATATTAATTGGGTGTGTGAATATGAGAATTAAAATTTTTCTAAAATCAAAGAAGAATAAACTAACAATACCATTTAATTATAATCACATTTTATCTGCTATTATATATAATAAAATTGCTGATTTAGATTTTGCTAAAAAGTTACATTCTTCACAATCTTATAAATATTTTACATTTTCTCAATTACATATACATAATTTTAAAATTATGAAAAATGGTTTTTTATCTCAAAATGGGATGATTGATTTTATAATTTCTTCACCTGATGATTACTTAATTAAAAGTCTTGTTGAAGGATTCCTTAATGATTTAACTGTTAATTTTATTGGAGAAGATCTTTTTATACAGAAAGTTGAATTACTTCCAATTCCTGATATTAAAAATAAGATTAATGTTAAGACATTATCTCCAATAATTGTAAGAATTAAAAAAGAAGTTAATGGTGTTTTAAAAATTTGGGATCTTGCACCTTCTGATGAATTTTTTAAAAATTTGGAAAATAATTTGATTAATAGATATTTAGATTTTTATAAATTAGATAAGACTGATAAAAAAGTTAAAATATATTCAGAAATGAGAAATGTTAAAGGTAAAAGAATTTCAATTGAAAAAGATGATAAGAAAACTTTTCATAGGGCTTATATGATGGATTTAATTTTAGAAGGAGATCAAGAGTTGTTAAAATTTGCTTATGATGCGGGTTTAGGAGAAAAATCAGCTATGGGCTTTGGTTTAATAAATTTAATTTAATTTTTAGGTGAATTATTATATGATTTATGATTTAATTGAGTATGGTAAATGGTTGTCTGAAAATAATTTAGATCGTTTTGGAAAAACTACAAAGGGTAAAGATTGTATTTTATTAGTTCAATTTAATAATAATGAGTTTGAGTTAAATGATGAATTTTATAAAAAGGAATCTTTTAATTTTAATAATTATTTTGAAAATTCAATTTTTCATGATGATTTTTTAATATCAACTGATCAAAGGTTTATGATTCCTTCTAAATCAAATTTATTAGGTTTATCTCCATTTTTTATTAAATTAGATAATAATTTTATGAAAAAAGGAAAATTAGATAATAATAAAATAAAGAAGTTTAAAAAAAAGATTGAACGTTCTATTAATGCTAATAAAAAAAATGCTAATAAAAAAAATAAAGAATTTGTTGCAGTATTAAATATAATTTATGAAGATTTTAATAATTTTTTAAAGGTTTGTCCTCTAAATGATTCTAAAAAATCAATTTTTTTATCATTTTTTAAAAATCATTCTTTGGATGAAATTTCTTCATTAATAATAAAGTATTATAATTTTATTTTAGATAATGCAGATATTATTATATCAAAAATTATTGCTTTTAAAGATTCGGATAAATATATTAAAAAAGAAAAATCTAATTTTTATTTAGCATGTTGTTTTAATGATGAATTAGATTTAATAAATGATTTATTTATATTTTATTCTAAAATTTTTAAAAAAAGAAAGGAAAATGTTAAAAATTTTGATGAAGGAGTATGTTCTTTTTGTGGTGAAAAAACTATAACTTATCCTATATTAGGAAGTTATGCATTAGGTGAATATTATTCATTTAATTATTCAAATAAAATGAATAATGCACGATTAAGATTATGTAATAAATGTAATTCGTATTTACGTATTGCTGAAGATAATTTGAAAAATAATTTAAATGCTCCTATTATTATACCGAAAATGAAAGAATCTAAAAATTATGAATCTTTTTCAAAAATATCTAATTTAGATAAGCCAGTATTTTCTAAAATTAATGAGTTTTTAAAAGATAATTCTAATAATTTTAATTATGATTTGATTTTTTATACTGAAGGTAAAGGTAATACATATATAATTAATAAATATGTTGAAAATTATCAAGCATTTTTAGTTGAATTTAATAAAGATATTAAATTATATGATAAAGATAATAAGTGTAATTATTTATTTGGAGAGTCTTTAAATTTTGATATTAGTAAAGATAAAAATTATATAAATAATTTATTTGATTTAGAAGATATTTTTAAATCATTTTTTATTAATATTAATAAAGATGGTATAAAATATCTTAAATTATATAATTTTTATGAAATTTACCTGAAAGATATTACTGGAGATAAAGGTATTTTAAATGGTTTTGATTCTAAAACAGTTTCAATATTTGTTAAATATATGGATAGTATTTTTAGTTTCATATATGAATTAAATACTGATTCATTAAATAAAAAAATGTTAAATGAAATATTAATGAATTTATTGTTTAAATATCAAAAAAATACTAATAATAAAAAATCTTATAAAGATTCAATTTTAATGAATTTAAATTATTATTTTATGTTAATTAATGAATTTTTGGAGAATAATATGTTAAATAAAGATGATGTAAAAAACTTAAAAGATGTTTTTTCAAAATATAATAAAGATAATAGTAATAAAATTTCTAGTAGTGATGAAAATTATATTTTTGATTTAGTAGATAAAAATCCTTCATTAAAATATTATTTATTAGGACAATTTATTGCATTAATTGATAATTCTAAAAGAAGAAATAATAAAAATGGAGAAATTTTTTCTAATTTTGTTTTAAATTGTAATAAAAATAATATTCTTAAATTATTTACAACTGAAGTTTTACAAAAAAATAATTATTATATTGAAAAAATGAATAAAAAAGGTAAATTTATTTTTAAAGTTTTAGAACAAAATTTAGATAGTTTATTTAATGAAGAGGGAGATTTTTATTTTGAAGATTATTTATTATTAATATTTACTGGTTATTATACAGAAAATATTTTATCTTCTAGTTATGGTAGTAATGATAGTTAACTTCAAATTTTATATATAAAAATTTTAAAAAAATGTTAATAGGTGATATTATGGATGATAGTAACAATTCTGTTAAAAATTATTATCAAGGTATATATGTAACTGAAACTATATTAGGAAATCCTAATGGTGATTTTGTAGATAATTCTCCTAGAAATTTTGATGGAAATGTATTTACTACAGATAAATGTATTAAATATAATATCAGAAAATATATTCATGAATCTGTTGAAGATTTGGATAATAATAAAAATATTGTATTCTTTTTTCCAAGATTAACAGAAGATGCAAATGAAGAAGATAATAAATTTAAAAATAGAGATGATGTTTTTAGTTTATTATTTAGTAATGAAAAAGAATTAAAGTATGAAGAAAAATTTCAATTATTGTTAGAAAATTCTCCTGATGTTAGAATGTTTGGAGGAACATTTAGTTTTAAAGACAGTGATTCTAAACAAATTTATGGTCCTATTCAATTAAGTTATGGTATTGATATTAATGATGCACAAATTAAACGTCTTCAAATTGGAGCTCCTTTTGCAACAGAGTCTGGTAAGCAAAAAACTAATGGTTCTGAAGCAGTAGTTGATGATGCTATAATTTCTTATGATATTAGTATAAATCCAAATAATTATCCTGGTTTATTATTAAATTCTGATTTAAATTTATTTAAAAGATCTTTATGGTTTGGAACTAATTTAAGGAAATCAACAAGTAAAAAAACAGATTCTAAATTATTAATTTTAATAAAATTTAAAAATATTGATAATACTATTTTAAATATTGGTGAATTAAAAGAATTAATTGAAGTTTCTAATAAAAAAGAACATAAATTAAATAAAGAAAAAATTAAATTTAATTGTGATAAATTAATTAAAAAATTAGATAATTATAATGAATTTATTGAAAATGTTAACTTTTATTATGATTCTAATGATTTAACTTTATTAAATAATAATGTTAATATTGATTCAAATGATGATAAAGATAATATTAATAAAAGTTTAAAAAATAAATTTTCATTTTATAATCCTATTGATTTAATAAATAATAATGATATTAGGTAATTTATATGAATATTATAGAATTAGATATTTGGAGTAAATTTGGTTCTTTTATTAAACCTTTTTCAAATAGTGGTGGAATGTTAACTTATTTTATTCCACCAAAAACTTCTATAATTGGTATGATTGGTGCAATTTTAGGTTATAAATTTAATGATTTCACTGATGAAAAAGGTATTAAAAAATATTCTATTGAAAAACTTAATGATATTAAAGTATCTATTCAACCATTATTTTCTTTAAAAACAAAAAGAGTAACATTTAATCAGGTTTCTAATGAGGGTATAAAAAATTTTCGTCAAGATGTTTTAATTAATCCTTATTATAAATTATTTATTATTTTCCCAGATTCATTAGATTCTGAAAAAAGTATATTTTTAGATAGAATAAAATCTCAAAAATCATTTTTTAATTTGTATATGGGTAAAAATGAATTTTTATTAAATTATAAATTTATTAATGTTTCTAATTGTGAAATATTTAAATTAGATAATTCTAATAAAAATAATTTCTTTGATTGTGGAAATGGAATTTATGGAACTCTTAATCGAAAAAATGTTATTCATGCAGATTTAAAATCTGAAAAAGTTAATTCTAGAAAATTATTATTTTCTTCAGGGAATTCTAGAAAATTAGAAAGTTTTTATGAATATTTTATACATGATTATCCGATTAGAAGAGAAAATTTTGTTGATTTTAAATTTTCACCAATTTCATTTTATGCAATGAATAATAATGAAAAATGTTATTTTTCAAATATTATATTAAAAGAAAATTGTTTTTTGGAATTATGTGAAATTGGAGATAAAAAATGGATTTCTTTAATTTAAAATATAATTTTGATTCATCATTTATTAAATTAAATGATGATATTTTTTACATTTATGCTCATACTGATGAATATCTTATAGATCATATTAAAAAGACATTATATGTTTTTAATAATTTAGTGGATAATGAAGTAATTAAAAATTTTTATAATAAATTTTCTCAAGGAAATAATATAAATTTATCATTTAATGAATTCAATGAAATTATTTTGTATACTATTTGTCTTCATGATATTGGAAAAATTTCATTTAATTTTCAAATTAATCGTTTAAATTTATATAATACTAAAATTCGTATTAAACAGGTAAATTTTTTAGAAAAATATTCAATTAAAGATTTTGTACCTTATTTAACTGAAAATCATTCAATTATTGGTTCTTTGATTTTTATATCAAAATTTAAATCTATTTTTAATGAAAATAAATTGTTTTTATTAATATTAGCTTATACAATTTATGGACATCATACTTCAATAAAAGATATTTTAAGTGATAAACTTTTTTCATATGATATAGATGATAATGAATGGAATACCTTTTGTTTAATTTTATTATATTTAAATTTATCTAGTAAAGAAGAAATTGATAATAGAAATTTTTCTATATATAAGTTTAATGAACTTCAAAATTCTACATCTAATTTTTTAAAAAAACAAATTAATAATAATGATAGTTCATTTTCATTTTTTTATATGTACATTTATTCTTTATTAATAGTATCTGATGTTTTTGCTAGTAATAAGTATAACTTTAGTGTTAAATATGTAAAAAAATTGAATTTTAATAACAGAATTAATATAAGTTTAAAAAATAAAATGTTTTCATCATTTTATAATAAAAAATATAACCAAAGTTTATCTTATGATAGTTTGATTTTGGATTCTTTAGAAAATATTAAAGATATTAATATTTTACGAAAAAATATGTTATTAGAAGCATCTTTTAATTTAGTTAAAAATATTAATAAAAATAAAGTTTTCTTTTTAAATATGCCTACTGGAGGTGGAAAGACAAATACTTCTATGAAGTTAGCTTTAGATATTATTAATAACACTACTGCTAATAGAATTATTTATGCTATGCCTTTTATTAATATTATTGAACAAAATTTTGATGTAATTTGCGATTCTTTTAAAATGTCTGAGGATAAAGGTGAGATTAGGAAAATTTATTCTGGTTCTGAAACTTTATTTTTTAATAATTCGAATGAAGTTAAATATGGATTTTTATTAAATGATGATTTTTTTGATTATCCTGTTGTTTGTACTACATTTGTTAGTTTATTTAATAGTATAATAAAAAATAATAAAAAATATAAATATAAATTATCTGCATTAGCTAATTCCGTTATTATATTAGATGAGATTCAATCCTTACCTTTAAAAAATTGGAATAGTTTGTATTATATAATCAATGAATTATCAAATAATTATAATATTTATTTTATTATAATGAGTGCTACTTTACCTAATTTTGATAAATTAAAATTAGATTCTGAATCAAACTTAAAATACTCAAATATTTCATTAATTGAAAATCCTTCAAAATATTTCAATCATGAATTATTTAAAAGAACTAAAACCTATGATGAAATTAAATCTTTTGAATTAACTAAAGAAAATTATTCAGATATTATTAATTATTTATTAAAAATTATTAATAAGAATTTTAATCAAAATTATAATAAAGGATTAATGGTTTTTAATACAATTAAATCTTCTAGATTAATATTTGATTATTTAAGTAAATATTCTAAAGAATATGATTTTGAAATTGATTTATTAAATTCTAGTTTAATTCCATCTACTAAGAAAGAAATTATTTCAAAAATAAATCATATGGATGAAAATTTAAATAAAAGATATATTTTAATAAGTACTCAAAGTATTGAAGCAGGTGTTGATGTAAGTTTTGATTTTGTTATTCGAGATTATGCTATTTTAGACTCAATTGAACAAGTTAAAGGACGTTGTAATAGAAATGGAGAATTAGCTATTCGTTTTAATGACTTTAATCAAAAAGGTAATGTTTATTTAATCAAATTAAATGATTCTAAAAAAAATTATTATGAATATATTTATAATGATGAGGAACAAGAAACAAGGATTAAATCTACTGAAAAATTAATTAATGAATCATCAAATTATAATTTTGAAGATATCTCTAAATATTATGATAATGTTTCAGAATTAATTAATCTTAATAATGATATAAAAGAATCAAAATTTAATTTTATTGATAGGGATAATATTAAATTTTTAAATAATATAGAATATTCAAAATTATTAAATAAAGATACGGGAATCAATATTATTGATAATGATCAAGAGCAATTTTCCATTTTTATTTGCACTAATTTAAATATATTTGTTGATTCATTAAATTTAAATAAAAATTTTAATATTTGGGAAAATTTAGATAATGATGATTTTATTGAGTTTTATAATAATCATAAAAAAGATTTTATTTTTTCCATAAATGAATTAAATTTTATTAAAAATAAATCTAGTGAGATTAATGAGAATTTATATTATAAAAATATGATAAATGGTAAAAATTTATTAAATTATTATAAATCTATTTTTGATAATAAAAATAAAGATTTTAATTATTACAAACTTATTAAAAAAGAATTTTCATCAATTTTATATAAATTTTTAATAAATATTAGTGTTAATAAATTTGATGATTTATATGATGAAATTAAAGAATGGGATAAATTTAATTTCTTCTATATATTGGATGAAGATAAAATTGGGGATGATGAAGAATCATTTTATTCTATTAAAAAAGGATTTAATTTTAAACCTGTGATAACTAAATTTTTTTAGTGATTAAAATGATTTCAATTAATGGAACTCAAATAAATTATTATTATATTTGTAAAACTAAATTATGGCTTTTTTCTCATAATATTCATATGGAACAAGAATCTGATAATGTTAAATTTGGTAAAACTTTACATGAAGATTCTTATAAAAAGGATAATGAAGTTTTAATTGATAATTTAATAAATGTGGATTTTATTAAACATAATAATCCAATTGAAATTCATGAGGTTAAGAAAACTCAATCTATGAAAAAATCTCATGAATTTCAATTATTATATTATATTTATTATTTGAAAAAAGAAAAAGGATTAAATAATGTTGTTGGCTATTTAAATTATCCTTTAAATAGAAAAATGTTTAAAATAGAACTTATCTCGGAAAAAGAAAAAGAATTAGAAAGTACTCTATTTGATATTAATAAAATAATCTGTTCAGATATTCCTAAACCTAAAAAATCAAGGATTTGTAGAAAATGTGCTTATTTTGAATTTTGTTTTTGTTAATTGAGGGGTTTTATGTCTAAAAAGAATTACTATTTATTATCTGAGGGAATTTTAAAAAGGAAAGAAAATACTATATATTTTGTTAATAAAAAGGGTAAAAAACCATTACCTATTAATAAAGTTTATAGTGTTTATGCTTATGGTCAAATTACAATTTCATCACAAGTAATTAATCTTTTTGCAAAGGAAGGAATTCCTATTCATTTTTTTAATTATTATGGTTTTTATAATGGTAGTTTTTATCCTAGGGAATCTTTGCTTTCTGGAGATTTATTAATAAAACAAGCAGAACATTATCTTAATTTTAGTAAAAGATTAAAATTAGCTAAACTTTTTGTTGAAGGTTCAGCAAAAAATATACTTAAAGTTTTATCTTATTATAAAATTGATAATAATATTAAAAATACTTTAAAAGAATTAAAAGATGCTAAAAGAATTACTGAAGTTATGAATGTTGAAGGTAGAATACGTTCAGAGTATTATAATTATTTTGATGATATACTTCCAGAAGAATTTAAAATGGAAGGTAGATCTAAACCTCCTAAAAATATGGTAAATTCTTTAATTAGTTTTGGTAATTCTTTAATGTATTCTACAGTATTATCTGAAATTTATAATACACAATTAAATCCCACTATTTCATATCTTCATGAACCTTCTGAAAGAAGGTTTTCTTTATCATTAGATTTAAGTGAGATATTTAAACCAATTTTAGTAGATAGGATTATATTTTATTTAGTTAATAAGAAAATGATTACAAAAAAAGATTTTAATCAAGATCTTAATTGTTGTTTATTAAATGATAAAGGTAGAAAAACATTTATTAAAGAATATAATAAACGTTTAGAAAAAACTATTAAACATAAAGATTTAGGAAGAAAAGTATCTTATCAACGTTTAATTAGATTAGAAGCATATAAACTTAAAAAACACTTTTTAGGGATGGAAATGTATAGTCCGTTTGTTATTTGGTGGTAAATTTTATGTATGTAATAATTGTTTATGATATTAATGTAGATAGAGTAAATAAAGTAAAAAGTTTTTTAAGACGATATTTATTTTGGATTCAAAATTCTGTTTTTGAAGGGGAATTAACAAAAAGTGAGTTTAAAATAGTTGTAGATGGTTTAAAAAATATTATTGATGAAGATGTTGATTCTGTTATTATTTATAAATTAATGATGGAAGAATCCCTTGAAAGGGATGTTTTAGGTGTTGAAAAATCACCTATTGATGAAATTTTATAAATAAATTCTTAATTTATTACTTATATTGTTTTAATTGTGTATTTTTCTAGTTTTAATGATCTAATTTATTTTATATTCATGTAATATTTTAATTATATTTTAAATATCATCATCATTTATTTCTGTTATAAAGTAATTATAAAGATCTTCTTTTATTGGATTATCTAATTTGTATTTAAAGTTTACAACAGGTAATTCTTGTCCTTTATCATTTTTTATTGTAGTTTCTTTCCATTTAATTGGTTTTACTTGTCCTATATAGTAAAAATCTTTTCCTTCACTATCATGTTTTTTAATAAATAAATGTATTTTAAGATCTTTATTATTAATTATTAATTGTGGCTCTTTACTTTCAATTTTAACATTTGATCTTGTTAACCAACTAAAGATATTTTTAGATTCAAATTCATCTTCATATTGTGTACTACTTGAAATATCTTCTTTTTTCTCATAGGTTACAAATATTGGACAAGTATTATGTTTAATTCTATAACCATATAATGTTGAACTATCATCATGTGGCCAATTTAGAAGTCTACATACATCTTTTCTTGAATATTTTTCATATAATTTAAGATTAACTCCTTCTGTTTGCATATTATATTTATCTTCATATTTTAATAATCCATAGTCAATTAAATCATTTAAGTGTTTATTATATGTTTGATGATTTATAAATTCATTAAATTCTTTTGTGATTTTATATTCTTTATTTTTAAAATTAGATAAATTTTCTAAGTCTTCTTTATCAAATTCAAAGAATTTAATATTTTCATATTTCTTTTTATCATTTTTTACAAAGAATTCAAAATCAAATATATTAAATGAACTTTTAATTGACTTAAAATCATTTTCTATATTATATTTTAGTAGACAATCTTCAACTTGTTTTATTGTAAAATATTTATTATATATTAATAATTTAAGCATTATTAGTTCATGTGGTCTTTTTCCATTTGAAAAATTATCTGTAATGAATTTTAATGATTTAATTTCTTTATCTGATAAGTATTTATCATAATCTTTTTCAACTTTTTTTAGGAAGTTATAATATGTATCAAAGCTATTATGATTAAGTATTAATGATGGATCAAATTCTCCATTTTTATAGAAATCTATAAGATAAGGTATTCTTCCTAATTTAAATTTAAGATTTTGATATTTTTCTTTAAATAATGTAATTTTTGAGAAGTTTGTATTATTAATTGATTCATATATTCTTTTTTTAGATATTATATCAAAGTTTATTGATGATGATCCAGAAATTGTTTTATTTCCTTCAATTACATATTTACGTATATTATCTTTATCAAAGGTTTTATCACCAGATAATGCTATTGGTATAAGGAAATTATTTTTATAGTTTCCAATAAAATCAATTATAACAACATATTCTTTATTTTCATATTTACGAAGACCTCTTCCTAATTGTTGTATAAATACGATTGAGGACTGTGTAGGTCTAATTAAAAGAATCTGATTAACTTCTGGAATATCTACACCTTCATTAAAGATATCTACTGTAAATATAAATTCTATTTTATCATGATAAGATTCATTTGTTAATCTGTTTATTGCTTCTTCTCTTTCATCTTGGGTATTATCACCAGTTAATGCTATTGATGGATATCCTCTTTTTGTAAATTCTTTTGCTAATTTTTTTGCTTCTTTTTTAATACTACAAAATCCAAGTGCTTTTCGTCTATTTCCTGAATATCCATAATATTCTGATTTTTCAATTAGATAATTTACTCTATCATTTGATACTAGAAAATTAAAATCACTTGTATCTTCTCTTGATTTACCATTAATTTCAAGATCACTTATACCGAAATAGTGAAATGGACATAGTAAATCTTCATCAAGTGCATCTTGAAGTCTAATATCAAGAGGAACATTATAATCAAATAATTCATAAATATTAAAATTATCTGTTCTGTCTGGTGAAGCACTCATTCCAAGTATGAATTTAGGTTTAAAATAATTTAAGATTTTTAGATAGCTATTTGCTCCTGCTTTATGTACTTCATCAATTACAATATAGTCAAATTCATCTTCTCTAAACTTTGTATATACATCATCTTTTGACATTGTTTGTATTGTAGAGAAAATATAATCTTTATCATATGATTTAGAGTTTCCAGATAATAATCCAAATTTATTATCTTCATTTTTAAATACTTTTTTAAAGGTTTTTATTGCTTGTTTTGCAATTTGTTCTCTGTGAACAATAAATAAAAATTTTTTAGGTTTAAAATCATTTACTGCAAATGCTGCAGCATAAGTTTTACCAGTACCTGTTGCTGATACAAGAAGTGCTTTATTTTCACCTTTTTGTATTAATTTACGTAAATTCTTAAGAAATTCTTTCTGCATTAAATTAGGTTCTATATCCTCAATATTTTCATGTTTTATTTCAATATAATTTTTATTGAATCTTGTGAAGTTTTTATAATGTTTGTAAATAGATTCATATTCATCTATTACATCATCAATATCCTTTGATTTATCCCATAAATCATTGAATTCATGAATAATATCATTTAATATTTCACCATTGTTAAGTGAGGAGAAACCAACATTCCATTCTTTATTTATTGTTAAAGCATTCATAGTAAGATTTGAACTTCCTACAATTGCTTGATAAATATTACCTTGTTTAAAGATGTATCCTTTTGTATGAAATCCTTCAGATTCTTCAGTATATATTTTAACTTCAATATTACTAAATTCATTAAGTTTTTTTAATGCTTTAGGTTCAGTGAAATTTAAATAATCTGTAGTTAATATTTTACCTTTAATACTTCTCTCTTCAAGTTCTTTTAAATCTTGAAGTAATGGTGTTAAACCACCCATTGTAATAAATGCAACACTAATATAAAATTCATCACATTTCTGAAGTTCTTCTTTAATTGAATTTAATACCTTTTCTCCTTTTTTATTTACAATAAGTTCAGGTTTAAACTCTTCATATGATTGATGATTTTCATCAATAAATGCTGTTTTAGCACCATCAATGATATTTTCATTATAATCCATTTTATCCCCTTAATATTATAATTTTATTAGTGTTTTTATAAAATTAGATGTTTTTATAAAATTAGAATTATTGTTTATTTAGTTTTACTTTTTTAATTTATTTATCTTGTTTTTTTGTTTATTTTAGTGTTTTTTGTCTTGTTTTTTTTTAATTTTATTACATTTTTAATTTTATTGTATTTTGTTTATTTTATGGTGTTTTAGGTTGTATTACTTTTTTGTGTTGTTGTGTGTTTTTTTGTTATTTTTTTGTTTTAGGTTGTATTATTTTTCTTGTATTATTTGTTTTTTGTTTTTAGATTGTATTAGTTTTTTAATTTAGTTTATTTGTTTTATTTTAATTTTTTCTTGTTTAATTGCTATTTTACTTAATTAAATTATTTAAATAAGTTCTTTTAAATATTCAACAACTTTTATATCAGCAGGTAACCAATTAACACTATTTAATTCATCTTTATTTAGCCATTTAGCATTCATATGTTCTAAAAGTTCAATTTTACTTTTTGATGTACAAAGATAACATGACATATATAGATAAAAATCAGGATACTGGTATTCAACATCAGTTACAAATTTATCAATACTAATATCAGCATTTAATTCTTCTTTTATTTCACGAATTAATGCTTCTTCTTTAGTTTCATTTTCTTTTATTTTGCCCCCTGGGAATTCCCATTGACCTTTAAATTCACCATAACCTCTTTGTGTTGCAAGTATTTTATTATCTTTTTTAATAATTGCGGCAACTACATGTAATTCTTTCATTAAATCACTCAGATCTTAATTATTTTATATAAATATATTTTATTATATTATTAAGTGTTTTAATATTTTCTTTTTTTGAATATAAAATAAGTATATGATTTTAATTAAATTAAGACGTAGATTTAAGATTTTCTAATAAAAAAAG
>NZ_MRCT01000138.1 GCF_002208625.1 Methanobrevibacter sp. 87.7 | reverse complement strand
AGATTATGTTTTATAAAACCATAAAATAAACTAAAAAACACAAAATAAACTAAAAAAAAAAAATAATTAACATATAAAAAAAAAAAATTAAAAACACAAAATAAACTAAAAAAAAAAATAATAAACATATAAAAAATTTAGATAAAAGCAAATAAAAACACAAAATAAACTTAAAAAAAATAATTAATTTTTAAATGATTTATTAATCATTCTTAAAACATACTTACATAATAATTTACCTTTCCAATCACAATTATATCCTTTTACAAAAATCTGAAAACTTTCATATAAATTATGTTTTTCTTTAATAGATAAATTAGCCTGTTTATAAAGCTGAATCCAATTAAGTATAAATGGATTAAGTATAATATAAGAATATTTAAAATTATACTTATTACATAGTTTAGAACATTTAAAATATCCAATTAATGAATCATAAACAAGTTTATAAGTAATATTTTTTGTAATAGATTTATCCTCTTCATTATCATGCATATAATAATTATAAACAAATTGATTATTTAAAAATATAATACCTTTAGCATTAAAATAAGCTTCCATTAAAAAATTTAAATCTTCAGCAGAAATTACTTCTGGAAATTTAATATTATTTGATAAAATCAAGTTAGAATCATATATTTTAGTCCAAAATGAAGGAAGACTTCTAAGAATATTAATATTATCATCTAATTTTTCAAGATAAATCTCATTAAATATACCATTATCATCATTATGGTTTTTAATTGTATTACCATAAAAAATATGTGAAAAAATATTTCTCCATAAAAATCCAGTAAATCCAGTTAATTTAATATTATCAATTATATCATCAGTATAATCATATAAACGATCTTTAAAAGCAGAATGTGATTTCTGTACAAGCTCTAAATTT
This sequence comes from Methanobrevibacter sp. 87.7, assembly GCF_002208625.1. Lineage (GTDB taxonomy): Archaea > Methanobacteriota > Methanobacteria > Methanobacteriales > Methanobacteriaceae > Methanarmilla. The sequence continues at coordinate 3,898 of NZ_MRCT01000138.1, read as the reverse complement.
GAATTAATATAATGTTTATCCCTATTTTTTTCTAATAATTTAATATCTGTATAAACCCTTTTATATCTCCCATATACAATATCAACATTAGTTTCAGTGATTTTATTATATAATAATTCACAAGCATTAAGTTCAAAACTATCATCAGAATCAAGAAACATTATATATGGTGCTTTAACATGATTTAAAGCAATATTTTTTGGACCATAAGCTCCACCAATATTTGATTTAAGATGAATAATTTTAAAATTATTAGGATAATCATTATAATATTTATCTAAAATATTAGAACTAGAATCTGATGAATTATCATCAACAATAATAACTTGAAGATTTTCTATACCAATTGTTTGATTAATTATTGAATCTAATGCATTTTCTAAATATTTTTCTGCATTATATACTGGCATTATAATACTTATTTTATATGGCATAAAAATTTCCTATTTAATTATTTAATAAATTTAAAATTTATTTATAAAATTTAAAGTATTTTAAAAATTAATTAAAATTTAATTATGAAAAACTTAATATTAAACTTAATATCAATTAAAAATTTAGCAATAAATCTTTAAAGAGTTAAAATAATGTAAAAACTCTTTAATAAACTTAAAAAGATTTAAACATTAAATCAATCATATCTTTTACAGTATATCTTTCAGGATAAATATATTTAACATTAAAATCCTCTAAAGTATGACCAGTAATAGGACCAATAGACACAGTTAAAACATTATTAGATAATACTTTAGCTAAATCATCTTTATTATCTTCTGCAACTTTAAAAAGATTTTTAACAGTTAAAGGACTTGTAAAAGTAATTGCATCAACTTCTTTATTTAAAATTTTATTAATTAAATCCTTAATTTTACTTACATCATGAGGTAATATAGATCTATAACTTTCTGCAAGAATTACATTTGCACCCCATTTTTCTAAAGTATCAGGTAAAACATTACGTGCAGAATAAGTTCTAGGAATACCTATTTTTTTACCTTTAATATCAATATCTTTAAAACTTCTAAGTAAACCTTCTGCAGTATAATCTTTTGGTATTAAATCAACTTTTAAACCATATTTTTCAGTAACTTCAGCAGTTTTATGACCAATAACTGCAACTTTACAATTATCAGATAATTTATCATTAAAATCTGGATAAAATTTGAATATAGAATCAAGAGAGGAAACTGAAGTAAATATTAACCAATCTAAATTATCAATTTCAGACATGAAATCTTTTAAAGATTGTGAATTTAAAAGTTCAAGTTCAAGAGTAGGTACTACTAAAGCTTCACCACCATACCCTTCAATTAAATTAATAGCTTCTTTTGACCTGGATATTGGACGTGTTAAAGCAACTACTTTTTTATCAGACATTAAATACCTCCAATTATTAAAAACCTTAAAAATTATTTTATAAATATTATTAATTTATATATTAAGTTAATATTTGTATTTTAATTAATTTATTATTTATTGTATTATTTAAAAAATATTATAAAAAAGATTCTAAAAGAAAAATACATTAAAAAAATTAAAGTAAAAAAAGATAAAAAGTAAAAGTTAAGAGTTAATAGTATTACTATCAACTTCACGTTTCCATTTAACAAACATAATAATAGAATTAATAAGATAAACAGAGCTCATTAAAACCATTGGAATATTATTCAATCCATTCATAGTAGAATAAATCCAAAGTAAAATTCTTAAGATATTTACACAAATCCATAAAATCCAATTTTCCATGTACATTTCAATAGCAAGGAACATGGTAATAATAGATAATATACTTAATAATGCATCTACAAATGGCATTGCATCATTGAAATGTTGTAAAATAAATCCATAACAAAGACCACCGAGAATTACTGCAATAGCAACAATAATTCTATTTTTATTAGATAATGCTTTTTTATTAACCTCTTTGGTCTCTGGATTCATATTTTTACTCCAAATATAGAAACCATAAAATTCCATTGGTAAGAAGTAAAATATGTTAAGTAACATTTCTCCATAATACATACTAGTAAATGCAATATATGCATATAATGTAGCATTAATAGCACCAAAGACAAAACCAGTTAATTTACCTTTTCCAGAGCAAATAATAGAAATAACACCAGTTACTGCAGTAATTAAACTTAATAAATTATTATTTGATAATAAAGATAAAATAAATACTGATAATGTAGCAAGTATAAACCATGTTTTTTCCCATGTTTTCCATCCTGCAATTTCATCCTTTAATAAACCTTGAATATTCATATAATTTCCCTTTAACTCTAATATTAATATTTTATAAAATTAGTAATAATTATAATTTTATATTTAATTTTCTATAAAAACTCTAAAAAAACATTAGAAAAAACTCTAAAAAAAACCAATTAAAAATAAACACAAAAAACTAATTAAAAATAAAAAAAACTAATAAATTTAAAAAATAATAAAAAAACTAAAATAATAATCAATTAAAAATAAATAAAAATAGTATAAAACAAAAAATTAAAAAATTAATCTTTTTTAATTAATTTTAACAAAGCTGCTGCAATTTCAATAGAATCATAATCTTCAACCATTAAATTTTCAATCATTTTAATGTTTTTATCAAGATTCTGATTATCAATAATATTTTTTACTTCATTTAAAATAATATTATATTTTTTCATCTCAACATCTTCAAATGTTGGAGCTTTTCTTTGTTTAATTTTTTGATGAGTGTTTCTACGAATACTTCTAAATTGTTTAACATCACGTCCTGAAACAAAAGTAAATGCATAACCTACTTTTCCAGCTCTTCCAGTTCTTCCAATCCTATGAACATAGAATTCATCACTACTTGGAACATCATAATTAAATACAACTTCTACATTTGGAACATCAATACCTCTTGCTGCAACATCAGTTGCAATTAAAAGATCTATTTTTCCTTTCCTAAATTTATCCATTACTCTATCACGTTTTGTTTGTTTCATATCTCCATGAATTGCACCAACAGAGTAACCTCTACTTTTCATTTTACGTTTTAAGAAATCAACTTGTTTTTTAGTATTACAAAATACAAGTGCAAGATTAATATCATATAAATCAAGAATATTACATAAAACACTTATTTTCTTATTTCTTGGAACTTCAAAGTAATATTGATTAATTTTAGGTACTGTAAATTTAGTAGGTTTAATTTTAATATGTTCTGGATTATTTTGATATTTATTAGCAATACGTTTAATATCCTTAGATATAGTAGCTGAAAAGAGGAGAGTTTGTCTAGTTCTGGGGGTTCTTTTAATAATTTTTTCAATATCATCAATAAAACCCATATCTAACATTTCATCAGCTTCATCAAGAACAAGAGTTTCTATTGCAGAAACATCTAAATTTCCACGATTAATATGATCAATTACACGACCAGGAGTACCAATAATTACATGAACACCTTTTTTTAAAAATCTTGTTTGCCTTCCAATAGGTTGTCCACCATAAACAGGTAATATTCTTAATTTTTTCATATACTGAGAAAGTTTACCAAATTCACCTGCAACTTGAATAGCAAGTTCCCTTGTAGGAGTAAGTACAAGTACTTGTGGTGATCTATCTTCAACCCAAACTTTATTTAATGCAGGAACAGCAAATGCTACAGTTTTACCAGTACCAGTTTGAGCTTGACCAATTAAATCTCTTCCTTTAAGTCCTTCAGGAATAGCCTTCTTTTGAATAAGACTTGGTTCCTCAAATCCCATATCTTTAATAGCCCTTTTAATTTCATCTTTAATATCAAAATCATCAAAATTTATATTTTTTCTCTTTTTACTCATAAACACAACTCTTAAATAAAAAAATAATTTAAATCATTAAAAGCCTAAATTAAATGTATAATTATTAAAAATATATTTTAAAATTT
>NZ_MRCT01000137.1 GCF_002208625.1 Methanobrevibacter sp. 87.7 | reverse complement strand
AATTTACGAATATCTAAATTATCTAAGTTATTCTTAAGAATAAATAGTTTAAATCAATATTTTATATTAAAATATTAATCTTAAGAAAATTTTAGAAATATATATAAAAACGAAATGATAAATTAGTTATATCGGTTATTTTATATTTAAGAAATTTTTCTATAATCTTTTTAGAAAGGAAAAAGAGTAAATAAATTTTTAGAAAAATTATTAAAATTAGTGATAATATGGATAAAAAATCTAAAATAATTCTTATAGTATTAATTATTCTTATTGTTGCACTTATTGGAATTAATATATTTTTATCACCAAACACAACAAAATCAGATGAAAATCGTACTATAAGTGATATGGGAAATAGAACTGTTCAAATACCAGTAACCCCTGGAAAAGTTGTATCTACAAGCCCTCCAATAACCACTGTTCTTTATATGCTTGCACCAAATAAATTAGGTGGAATGAATTTCCAATGGACTGAAGATGAATTAAAATATGTTCCATGGCAATATAGAAATTATGCAAATATTGGTGGATGGTATGGATCACAAACTGGTAACTATGAACAATTTTTAGCAACAGAACCTGATGTAATATTTGATTCAGTTGATGAAAGTGGAGATATTTCTGATGTAAATGATAGACAGAAAAAATTTGGTAGTATACCTGTTGTTGCAGTTTACGATGATACTAACATTACCACTATGTCTTCATCAATAAAATTTGTTGGAAAAGTTAGTAATGATGAAGATAAAGCAAATAAACTTTGCGATTTTAATGAAAAAAATATTAAAAAAGTAAAAGAAGTATCTAATTCAATTCCAGAAAAAGATAAAAAAACTGTTTATTATGCAGAAGGTGATGATGGACTATCTACAGATCCATCTGGTTCAACACATGGACAATTAATAGATCTTTGTGGTGGAAAAAATGTTGCAGAAATAGGTTCTTCAAATACATCAAGTAGTGTTCAAGTATCAATTGAAGAAGTAATGAAATGGAATCCTGAAATTATTATAACTACTGATTCAAATTTCTATAAAAGTGTTTATAATAATACAAAATGGTCAAATATTAAAGCAGTAAAAAATCATCAAGTATACCTATCTCCTTCATCACCATATAAATGGTTTGATAGACCAGTTGGTGCTAATATGATTATAGGAGTCCCATGGACTGCTAAAGTAATTTATCCAGAAAAATACAAAGATATTAATTTAACTTCAGAAACTAAAGAATTCTATAAAGAATTTTATCATATAGATTTAAGTGATAATGATATTAAAGAAATATTAAAAGGTTCTGGATTAAATGAAACAAATATGTAATGGCTAAATTCAATTAATGACTTATATAAGCATAAAGAACTAAAATATTTAACTACAATCGGTGAAAGAATGGAGAATGATAAACTAATAAGAGATAGTATATTAATTTTATTACCCATATTAATATTCTTTTTATCTTTTTCAATTGGAAGATTTCCAATTAGTACTATTGATGTAATAAAAACATTATTAAGTCCTATTATTCCATCACTTACAGTTTCACCTGCAATTTCAACTATTGTATTCCAAATTAGACTTCCAAGAATAATAGCTGCAATGTTAGTTGGTGCATCTCTTGCTATTGCTGGTGCAGTATTTCAAGGAATATTCAAAAACCCTCTTGTATCACCAGATTTATTAGGTGTAGCAAATGGTGCAGGATTTGGAGCAAGTATTGCAATACTTGCTTCCCTTGGAAATATTTTTACACAAATATTCGCATTTATATTTGGTATTATTTCTGTATCAATTACATATTTAATATCTAAATCCTATAAAAATGGAGGTATACTTGTTTTAATACTTGCAGGTACTGCAATTTCAGCATTCTTTAATGCATTAATTTCAGGTGCTAAATTTATAGCAGATCCATATAATAAATTACCACAAATTGTTTATTGGTTAATGGGTAGTCTATCAGAAGTAACAATAAATAAATTAATAATCACTTTAATTCCAGTAATAATAGGTTTAATAATAATTCTTTCATTAAGATGGAGAGTAAACTTATTAGCAATGGGTGATGAAGAAGCACAATCATTAGGAGAAAATCCTGAAAGACTTAGATTAATTCTTATTGCTGCAGCAACATTAATAACCTCAGCATCAGTATCTATAAGTGGAATTATAGGTTGGATTGGCCTTCTTGTTCCTCATTTAACTCGTATGATTGTAGGTCCAGACCATAAAATATTAATTCCTGCATCTTTAAGTATTGGTGCAAGTTTCTTATTAATAGTAGATAATATATCTAGAAGTCTTATAAGTGTTGAAATTCCAATTGGAATTTTAACTGCAGTAATCGGAGTACCAGTATTCTTATATTTACTTAGAAAAGGATATTCCGAATGGTTTTAAATAAAAAAATAAAAAGAAGATAAATATGAAAAAATTATTAGATGTTAAAAACATTTCCTTTAAATATTCAGAAGAATCTCCGGATATATTTAAAGACATTAACTTTACAATAGATAAAGGAGATGTTCTATGTATTTTAGGACCAAATGGTACTGGAAAAACCACACTACTAAAATGTTTAAATCGTCTTCAAACACCATACACTGGAGAAATTTTATTAAATGATAAAAATATTAAAGGATATACTTATCAAGAACTTTCTAAATATATTGGATATATTCCTCAAGGACATATACCTACATTCCCATTTAATGTAGAAGAAGTTGTATTAATGGGAAGAGCTCCTTATATTAATTTAACAAATTCTCCAAAAGAAGAAGATTTAAAAATAGCTAGAAAATCATTAAAAACACTTAATATTATGCATTTAAAAGATAAAGCATACACTGAATTAAGTGGTGGAGAAAGACAATTAGTATTTCTTGCAAGAGTTCTTTGCCAAAATCCAAGTATATTAATATTAGATGAACCTACCTCTAATTTAGATTTTGGAAATCAATTTAAACTTCTTAAAATAATAGAAAAATTATCTTCAAATGGATTATCTATAATTATGTCAACCCATAATCCAGATCATGGATTTATTGTAGGAAATAAAGTTGCAATAATGAAAGATAAAAAATTTATGGAATATGGTAATCCTAATGATGTTTTAACTGAGAATAATATTGAAAAAGCATATAATATAGACGATGTAGATATAATAAAATTAAATAATAAAAGAAAAATTTGTATACCTTACCCAAAATGGGAATAAAACTTAAACTCAATCTATGAATTAAAAATTAAAATAAATTAAAATAAACTTATAAAATCAAGGTTATTATTAATTAATAATAAAAATGTAACAGGTGAAAAAAATGGATATGAAAACTTATGACGAACAATTAATGAAAGTTAAAGAATACCATGGTGAAGTATGTGGTGGAATTGCAATAGGTACTAAACTTGCAATGTATGGTATGGAAATCATGGGAATGGACCTTAACCAAAGACATAAAAACTTAATGGTATTTGTTGAAACTGATAGATGTATGGCTGATGCTATATTAATAGTAACCCACTGTAGTATAGGTAAAAGAGCTTTTAAACAAATGTATTATGGAAGATTTGCTGCAACATTTTATAATATAGAAACAGGTGAAGCATACAGAATTACTGATGTAGATGCAAATAAAAAAGAAACTAAAAAAGAAACTAGAGAAGAATTAGTTCAAAGATTTAGAGAAACCCCTGCTGAAGAATTATTTAATGTTCAAAAAGTAAAAATTGTAGGTCTTAAAGAAGCTCAAAAACCAGGACCATTACATACTTCTACATTCTGTTCAGTATGTGGTGAAAAAATAGCTGATGATCAACAATTAGTTATTGGTGGAAGACCTGTTTGTAAAGCATGTGCTTTAGGTTCTTACTATGAAATAATTGAAGATTAAATCTTCTTTTTTTATTTTAAAAAATCAAAATATTATAAAACTAATTTTTTAAAATATAAAAAAAGTTATATTATTTAAATCTAAAAATAATATTAATTATTATTTTACGGGATATTATGATAAATTGTAGAAAAATAGCAAAAGGAAAAGCAAGTGGAGAATTATTTGTAAGTAGTGAACCTATTAGTTTTTTAGGTGGAGTAGACCCTGAAACTGGAAAAGTCATTGATATTAAACATGAATTAAAAGATCAATCAATAAAAGATAAAATATTATTTATTCCAGGAGGTAAAGGATCTACAGTAGGTTCTTATGTTATTTTTCAAATGAAAAAAAATAATACTGCACCTAAAGCTATTATTTGTCTTAAAGCAGAACCAATTATAGCAACAGGAGCAATTATGTCAAATATTCCTATGGTTGATTCTCCAGATAATACTGAAAATCTTGTTAATGGACAAAAAGTAGAAGTAAATAGTGATGAAGGTACTATTAAATTATTATAAAATAATTTTTATTAAATCTACTTTTTTATTATAAGTTCATAAACTTATAAAATTAATTATTTTCATAAAAATAATTACAAAGACAAAAACCAAGAAAAAATAAGTTAATTACATAAAAAATATAATAAACACACAAAAATATAAAAAACAACTTATTTTCATAAAAAATTTTAATATATTCAATTAATCCTTAAAAACAAATTATAATTAAATACTATTTTTTCAAATTAAATAAAGATTTTTTAAAAGGAATATATTTTAATAAATAAAGTATAAGTTTAAATATTCAATTAAGCTAACCAAAAGATTTTATATAATTTTTAGGTACACTTAAATTTTATATTTTCTAAATTAATTAATTATACTTATAAATAAAAAATATAATAAGATATTATAT
>NZ_MRCT01000136.1 GCF_002208625.1 Methanobrevibacter sp. 87.7 | reverse complement strand
TAAAAAAATCTAACTGATTTAAAATATATAAAAAAACTAATTCTAAAAAAAATCCTAAAAAAAGAATAAATAAAAAAACTAATTCTAAAAGATAAAAAAACTATAAATTATCTCTAAACCAACGAATAGTTTCTTTTAATTGATCTTTAAATTTACTTGAATCAACTTTGAAGTTAATATTACTTTGATTTGAAATATCTGCAACAGAATGTTTAATATCACCTAAACGTTCTTCTAAATATTTAGGTTCTACATCACTAGATAAAACTTCTTTTATAATTGGATATAATTCATTAACAGATAAACCTTTACCACTAGCAATATTTACAATACCATTATAGTCAGATTCACATGCTAAAATATTTGCTCTTACAATATCTTTAACATAAATAAAATCACGAGTCTGTTCACCATCACCATAAATTACAGGTTGTTTACCAGTTAATAAAGCACTAATAAAATTAGGAATAACAGCAGCATAAGAAGAATTTAAATTTTGTTTTGGTCCAAAAACATTGAAATATCTAAGAGTAACTGAATTTAAACCATAACTTTCATGAAATGATTTAAGATATAATTCAGAAGCTGCTTTTTGTACAGCATATGGAGAAGAAGGCATATATGGTTCAGATTCTTTAAGTGGAATATTTGGATTTTCACCATAAATAGCTGCAGATGAAGAAAATATTATTTTCTTAATATTATTATTTTTACATGCATTTAATAATTTTAAAGTAGCATCAAGATTATTATAATTACTATATAATGGTTTTTCAACACTTTCAGGTACACTTGCAAGAGCAGCTAAATGAAATACATAATCTTTACCTTTTAAAATTTCATCAAGATCCAATTCATTTAAATCCCCTTGAATTAATGTAATGTTATCATTATCTGGATTTTCTAAATTTTCAACTTTACCAGAAGATAAATTATCAATAATTGTAACATTATTAGAAGCCATTAATTCATCAACAATATGTGAACCAATAAAACCTAAACCACCAGTAACTACAATATTTTTTCCTTCCATTATATTCCCTTACTATTTAATTATTAAATTTAAGATTTAATAAATTATTATAATAATTATAATTTATAGTTAAATAAATATAAAGTTTATTGTAATGATAGAATTTTTATTAAAAATTTTATTAAAAAACTAATTTTTATTAAGAAAGTTTAAACTAAAAACAAATTCTAATAAAAAATAAATTACAAAAAACCAATTTAATAAATTAAAATCTATTAAAATTATTTACTTAAATTAAATTTAAAAACTAATAGTTAAACAACAGTATACACCTAAATTAAATTTAAACTAAGTAAATAGCTAGAACTAAATTAAAAATAGTTAAAAAATAGTTTTTAATAAAAAACTATAAAATTACTCATTTTAAAAATAGTTTTTTAATAAAAAAACTATAAAAAAATTAAAATTTTATAAACTTTCACCTGTAAAATTGTGGAAACCACAACCAACACATTCATGTTCTGCTTCAACATCAGGAGGAGCATTAACAAGTTCCTGTAATGTTACAGTATAAAATGCATTTTTATGTGTTCCATTCATCATTGGTCCTTTACCAACTACAGGAGATACACCTTTAAAGTAACATGGAATATTACCAGTTCCACCAATATCAACTAATATTGGTTCAAACATGGAAAGATTTTCAAAAAACATCATACTTTTACCAATTTCCTCTTGAGGTGCTTCAATACTAAAGACAAATATATTATTTTCTAACATTTTAAGACTAACATATTTATCATCAAATTCATAATGTTCGTTGTTTTGCCTTTTGAAAAGAATTTCATTACCAATATCACTAGATGGCATAAAAAATCACCTTTTTTTATTATATTAAAAAATATGAATATAATATTTTTGTATTAAAATAATACTTATACATATATAAACTTTTTCATTAATCGATTAAATTTAGAAGTAAATAGTATAAAAATTTACAATTACTAATAAATTTTTAATTAATAAATAAATTAAACTTTTAAATTAAAAAATTTTCAACTAATAGATTAAATTCTTATTTTAAACTTTTTCAACTAAATATATTAAATATAAATATAATATATATAGTATTATTATATCGATTTTTTATTAAAATCTAATAATAAATTTAAAGTTTAGATATAATATTTATATAATTTATAAATCTTATTTTAATATGAAAAATTAATTTTAAATGTTTATATGGTGTTAATCATGAATGAATATAATATCAATATTGGAAATAGAATTAAAGAACTTAGAGAACTTTATGAAATCTCAACTAAAGAAATGTCTGAAAAATTAGATATTGATGAGAAAAAATATATTGAATATGAAGATGGAGAAATTGATATTCCTGCAAGTTTAGTATATGAAATTGCAAATATTTTTAATGTTGATATGGGATTACTTTTAACTGGAGAAGAAAGTAGAATGGCTATCTTTGAAGTTACACGTGCTGGTGAAGGTATTTCAGTTAACAGAAGAAAAGAATATAGATATGAAAATCTATGTAAAAAATTCATCAATAAAAAAGCTGAAATGTTTATTGTAACTGTTGATCCAAAAGAAGATGCAAAACCTAGTTTTAACTCACACCCTGGACAAGAATTTAACTATGTTCTTAAAGGATCATTAAAACTTTACATCAATAATAATGAAATAACATTATATGAAGGAGATTGTGTTTTCTTTGATTCTACAAGAGAACATGCAATGATTGCATTAGATAATGAAGAAGCTAAATTTTTAGCTGTACTTATGTAATTTAAGATAATATTTATAAAATTTTATTTAAAAATAAATCAAAAAATGGTTTAAAATTTAAAACTTTTTTAAAAAATTTATTTAAGATAAATCAGCGAAAGAGGAATGGTTTATAATAAAATAAACTTAAATTAAGTATAAACTAATATAATTACTTAATAAACTTATTAAATTCAATACTATTTTATAAACAATTTTTAAAAAGAAAATATGAATTTAATAAACAAATAGATTATAAAATTAAACTTATTAATTTACAAAATAAATATTGGGATATAATGACATCACTTATAGGCGAATATGTTAATAGAGTAGAATATGATTCCTATGAGGACTTTGCAGAAAATTTCAAATTTGAAATACCTGAAAATTTCAATTTTGGTTTTGATATAGTAGATAAATATGCAGAAATAAGTCCAAATAAAAAAGCACTAATATGGTGTGATGATAACGAGGAAAAAGTATTCACATTTAAAGATATAAAAGAAGAATCAAATAAAGTTGCTAATTTTTTAAAAAGTATAGGAATTAAAAAAGGAGATGCAGTCCTACTTACTTTAAAAAATAGATATGAATGGTGGTATACCATGGTAGCACTTCATAAAATAGGTGCTATTGCAATTTCTGCAACACATATGTTAAGACTTCATGATATTAAATATAGATTAAATAGTGCAGATATTAAAGCAATTATTACAATTGATGAAGATAATCTTATTGGAGATTATATGACTGCTGAAAAAGAATTAGGTATGAATATTCATAAAATTCTTGTAAGAGATGAAGATTCTGAAGGTTGGTATAATTTCCATAAAGAAATAGCTAAACAATATGATACTTTTAAAAGACCAAAAGGAAAAGAAGCAACTACAATACATGATCCATTAGTAATGTATTTCTCATCAGGTACTAGTGGAGAACCTAAAATGATTAAACATAATTGTGCTTATCCAATTGGAGATATTGTAACTGCTAAATATTGGCATGAAGTTGTTGAAGATGGAATACATCATACAACTGCAGATACTGGATGGATTAAAGCAGTTTGGGGAAATCTTTATGGTCAATGGATTTGTGGAGCAGCAGTATTCATCTACGATTATGTAAGATTTAATGCACTTGATTTAATTAAAAAAATCACAGAACATCATGTAAATACTTTCTGTGCACCACCTACAATATACAGATTCCTTATTAAAGAGGATTTATCTGATATTGATTTCTCATCAATTAAACATGCTTCTACTGCAGGAGAATCATTACCTCCAGAAGTATTTAATAAATTTAAAGAAAAAACAGGTTTAGAAATTAAAGAAGCATTTGGTCAAACTGAAACTGTTATTAGTATTGGTACATTTAAATGGTTAAAACCAAAATTAGGATCAGTTGGTAGGCCAAATCCTGCATTTAAAATAAAACTCCTTGATGAAAATGATAAACCAGTAGAAATTGGTGAAGAAGGAGAAATATGTTTTGATTTAAATCGTGAAAATATAGGATTATTTGATGAATATTATCATGACCCTAAAAGAAATCATGAAAAAAGATATGATGGATACTACCATTGTGGAGATAAAGCATGGATAGATGAAGATGGTTACTATCACTTTGTAGGTAGAAATGATGATGTTATTAAAAGTTCAGGTTACCGTATTGGACCATATGAAGTAGAAAGTGCAGTAATTTCACATCCTGCAGTTGTAGAATGTGCTATTACAGGTTATCCTCATGAAATTAGAGGTCAACTTGTAAAAGCTACAATTGTTCTTGCAAATGGTTATGAACCAAGTGATGAATTAGTTAAAGATATTCAAAACCATGTAAAAAAGGTCACTGCACCATATAAATATCCACGTATGATTGAATTTGTTGATGAACTTCCAAAAACTGTTAATGGTAAAATCATTAGGAAAAAAATACGTGAAGATGACCTTAAAAAATATAAAGCAGAACAAGAAGCTAAAAACCAAGAAAGTTAGTAATATTTACTAACTTTAATTATTTTTTAATTTTTATTTTAATATTTTACTAACTAGAATTATTTTTTAATTAAAAATAGTAAAAATTCTTATAA
>NZ_MRCT01000135.1 GCF_002208625.1 Methanobrevibacter sp. 87.7 | reverse complement strand
GTATTAAAATAAGCTAAATAAAATAATTAAAGAATTATAATAATTTAAAAATAAAATAAGATTTAATAGAGTAAAATACTCTTAAATAAGCTTAAATATAGAAAAAATAAACAAATAAGAAAAAATAAAACACAAAAACAGAAAAAACAATAAAACTAAGACTAAAAACAAAAAATTAACACATAAAACAATTAAAGTAAAACTAAAAAATAAAAATAAAAAAATCAGTGAAAATAAAATTAAATAAAAAACATTATAAAATAAGATTTTATACTAATGATTAAATTAACTATTTACTAGTTAATTCAAGGTATAAATCATTAGCATCCTCATGGGCAGGGTTAATAGAGATAGCTTTCTTAAGAAAACTAATTGCACCATGTTTATCTCCTTGAATATTAAGAATATTACCTAACATATACCATGCATTAGAATAATTTTTATCTTCATTAATTATTTCAACAAGAAGATCTTTAGCATAACCATAATTACCTTCATCACAATAATCTAAAGCTTCAACATATTTATCTTTAACATCTTTTATTTCTAAATTATCGTTTTTAACTTTAATCTTTTTAGGTTTTTTATATTTTTTAGATTTTGATTTATTTTTTATTTTAGATAATTTCCTTACTTTTTTAGGTTTTACTGATTCAGTTTTACTATTATCATATACTGTAATATCTTCAGGATCATCTGATAATTTATCATAAATCCAATGAAGAATATATTTAGTTGCATTTTTGTTTAATGGTTTATTATCATTACCACATTTAGGTGAATAAATACATTTTGGACATCCATCTTCACATTCACAGGTATCAAGTAGATTTACAGTAGATTTTACAAGATCATAAAAGACATCAATAGCTTTTTCAGTAATACCAATACCACCTTCATATGCATCATAAATAAATATAGTAGGTTCTTGTGTATCTGGATGAATATTAGTAGATAAACCACCAATATCAAATCTATCACACATTGTATGAAGTGGGAATAGACCAATTAAAGCATGTTCTGCACCATGTAAACCTCCAGCAAAGATATCTTTACCTTCAAATTTATCTTCAACTTCATCTTTAATTTTTTCATCAACAGTAAACCATAAACCTTTAGTTTTAAATCTTAAAGGTGGTAAATTTAGTTTATATTGACCTATAATTTTAGAGTAATGTACCTTATTATATTTATTAAAGTCTTCTCTTACTTCTATAACACCAAAATTAACTGTGAAATTAGATATTTTAACTCTTTTAAGTTTTTTAATAATATGAATATCTGTTTCTTTTAATACACGTGTATGATATCCTACTTCCTGTTTTACAACATTAACGATTTTAGTTTTAAAGTTAATATTAGTTACAACATAAGTTTCACTTTGATGTATTAATACTGCACCTTCATATGCTTCAGAATATACTTGTGCAAGTTCCATAGTTTCAATAGTTTTTTTACCACAAACTACTCTAAATACTTCTTTAGATAATTGATCAAGAGAATGTTTAAATGATGGACTATCATGACCTGGATAATAATATTCCCCAGCAACATTCTGTGCTAATTCTTTATTTCTAAGTAAATCTTTAAATAAAAATGCAATTTCTTGATTAGTAAGTTCTGGTGAGAAATCATGAATCTCATTACGACTTAATCTTAATTCATTTGCAGCACATTGAATATGTGATTTTAATAGTATATCATTTTTTAAATCAATAATAGCATTTTCATGTGGTTTTTCAAAGAAAAACTCTGGATTTTTCATAAAATATTGGTCTAATTGATTTTCAAATGCAAGTAAAATAACAAGAGATTTATTACCACTACGACCACATCTACCACCTTGTTGCCATACACTAACCATAGTTCCAGGATAACCTGATATTATAACAGCATCAAGAGTACCAATATTAATACCAAGTTCTAATGCATTAGTAGTAGTTACTCCAAGATATTTTCTTGATTTAAGACCTTCTTCAATTTCACGTCTTTCATTAGCACGATAACCTGCCCTATATGCTTTAATTCTTGGGACTAATTTTTTCTTATAATTCTTCATATCCCTTCTTGCCCATAATCCAATAAGCTCAGCCATTTTACGTGAAACAGTAAAACATAAAGTTTGAATATTTTTTAAAAGAAGATAAATAAATATGAATTCTGTCTCTTGGTGAATATTTGGAGCATTATCTCTTTTAGACTTCTTAGGTTTATAATTTTTAAATGGATTATATAATATAAAATCCTTTTCAGCAGTAGGAGAACCATCTTCAGATATTAATTTAAACTCTTCACCAGTTAATCTATTTGCAAGTTCAAGTGGATTAGCAAGAGTAGCTGAAGATAATATAAACTGTGGATTAGAACCATAATGTTTAACAATCCTTTTAAGACGACGTATTAAAAGAGCTACATTAGATCCAAATATACCTTTATAATAATGTGATTCATCAATTACAATATATTTAAGATTAGAATAGAATTTCTCCCATTGATGATGCCATGCAAGAATATGATGTAATTGATATGGATTAGTAAGTACAATCCTTGATTTATTACGTATACCATACTTTTTGTTACGTGGAGTATCACCATCATAAGTAGCAGGATTAATATTAATATCTAAATCATGTTCATACTCTTTTAAAATTTGTAATTGATCATTTGCTAAAGCTTTAGCAGGATAAATATATAATGCAGTAGCATCCTCATCATTAATAAGTGTTTCAAGAATAGGTAAATTAAAACATAATGTTTTACCACTAGCAGTAGGTGTTGTTATAATTATATTTTTATTATTTTTTACTGCTTCATATGCTTCTGCTTGATGTTTATATAAACTAATCTTTTTAGATGCTAAATATTTAACAAGAGTTTTATCCAGATTATCTACCTTTTTATAAGTAGCTTTCTGAGCAGGTATTGTTTCAATATATTCAATTTTTTTCTTGAAACGAATATCGTTCTTAAAATCATCAATAGATACATCTGTCATAATATCAATTATTATAAATTTTTAGATAAAATAAGTTATTAAATTTTTAAAATAGCTAATAAAAAACTTTACTAATAAATATTTTGTATTTAAATAATTAATAAGTATTAAAAACTTAATAATAAGATAAATAATTATTTAATATACTATATTATAATTATATACTTAATATACTTTTATATTTATAGTATATTTTATATAAAAATTAGAAAAAATATACTTAAGAAATTATTAATAGTTAATTTAATAATATAAGTTAAAATCATAAATCTTAAAAAATCAAAAAATTAGAATTTCAATAATTTTAAAAAAAGAATTTGAAAAAATTTATTAGTAAATAATTAAATATTAATTTTTTAATTTACTATTAATTAAATCATAAATAAAATTAGATAAATCTAATTTCTCATTTTCATCATCACTTGGGTTTAATGGAAATGCTCCAACAAGACCTAAACTATCTTTAGGAAATAGCATTTTAACATCTCCAGGATATAAAACATATGAACCAATAGTGTTTTTTATTGCATCTTTATATGTATGCATTTTATAAATATCTACATCTTTATAAACTTCATTTCCAAAGTTATCTATATTAAATTTATATTTAGCATCAAAATGAATAAAGTAATATTTATCATCAATCATGAATTTAATTGAATAATCAGGTTTTAAGTTTACAGAATATGAACCATTACCACCAGTAAATAGCTTATTATACATAAATTCAATTGGAATTATATTACCATCTATATTCAAAGTAGATTTAATTATAGATTTACTTCCTTTTTTAAGATTAAAGATAACTGTATATCAAATCCTATTCTAGAAAACTCATCCCAATAATATGGTACATGGAATATTATAATATTTACAAGATTATCTACAATTGAATCTTTTAATTCTTCCATACTTGGATATGGAATATCACCAAAACTATAACTTAGACCATAAATATTTAAACCTTTATATTCTATACTATCATTTTCAAGTATAGATACTCCAGCTTTTTCTAATGCTCTATGAACATTATTAATTCCAGGATAATAATCATGATTTCCTGAAGTAAATATTATTGAAGCTTTAACTTCACTAAGTGCCATGAAATCATCTTCTTCAATTACACATGACCCATCAGCAATATCACCAGATATGATTATAAGTTCACAATATGGAATACTGTTTAATTTATCCCTAAGATTTGAAATAAGCTTTTTATGTCTTATTGCACCAAATGTATATCAGAAATATGTACTATATTAATATCCTCTTTAATATTATCTAATTCTAATGTATAATTATTTAAAATAATATGATGCACATTATAATATGCATATACTCCAATTAATAGGACTATAATAAATATTAAACTAATAATATTAGTAGGTATATGTATAAATACCTTAATTATATAGATTCCAACTGTTACAATTAAAAACATTACAGTAATCCATTCCCATATACCAAATAGTCTTGCAATAAATCTAGTAATTACTCTTGACTTTTTCTCTTCAAATAACATTGGTATAGTTTGCATTAAGCCAAGAATTATTGTAATACCTAATGTATAGATATCATTAATTCCACCATATAGTAGAAAAATATATTTTAATAGGAAAAATTCAAGAAGCATCCATATTGGTGCTGTGATTAATACTCTTTTTGTTCTAGGATTCAAAATTTATACTCCATTAATTAATTTAAATCAAATTTTACTTAAAAACTATAATATAATTAAAGCTTTATTTAATTATATTAGCTTAAATTGTTTTATAATTTAAGATATTTTTTTAATAATAATTAATTTTACTTACAATAACTTAAAAGTTTTTATTAAATTTAAGTAAATTAAATTGAATTTAGGAATTTAAATAAATAAGTCTATTAAAATTAAAATAGATT
>NZ_MRCT01000134.1 GCF_002208625.1 Methanobrevibacter sp. 87.7 | reverse complement strand
AACTAAAATATTCCTAAAAATATAAATTTAATATTTAATTTACTAATTTTTATTTCTATATAAAAATATTTAAAAATTTAAAAAAAATACAAAATAAAATAAGAAAATTAAATTTATTAAAAAAACAATTCAAAATAAAATAAGAAAATTAATTTGATTTAAAAAAATCAAAAAACTAAAAATAAAAATCTATTTTTTAACAATATTAACTCTTTTTGGAGTAATTAAAATCATGATTCTATTACTATTTCTTTCTAATAAAATAGCTTCAGCACCATAATCTTTTCTAAGAGAACTAAGCATTTGACCTGCTACTCTGAAATCTCCATTTTGAGCTTTAGCTAATTTAGATAAATCTACAATAACAGTGTTGTTTTCTTCAACTACTTGATCAAAAACATAATCCATATCATCAGTATCAAGAGGTTTACTTAATATAATGTCATAAACATCTTGTTCTGGAGTAATAGAAAAATCATCTCCATAATAATCATAAGAAGATTCATAACCTGATGAATTATAGAACTGATTTGATCCTCTACGAGACAAATCAGCATGATTATTGTAAGAAGAGGATCTAGTATCATTATTTGAACGAGTATTTTGGTTCTCTTCAAAACCTAAACTCCTTCTTAAATCATCAATAAAACTCATTTTTCATTCTCCTTTAAATAATCTAAGATAACATCTAACAACTTAGGAGCTCCACCATTACGCATATCTGCTGCAGGTAAACCATATTTTTCTTCAAAATCTTCAATAGTTAAATCCCCTGCATTTCTAAGGTTAATTGAAAGACCTACAACTTTAGTTGGTTCAACAGCTTCAATAGCTTTAACTTCATATTCAATACCTCTAGGTTCACGGTATGGGTGGTTAGGTCTGTGACCAACAATTACTGCATCAGGATGTGCACCAACTAAAATAGATGCAGATAATCCTCTTGGGTGTGGATTTCCATCTTCAGTTAAACTAGATTGGCTTTCAATAAATATTATTTCAGGATGTTGTTTTTGATCCATATATCTAATTGCACCTAATACTGCAGAAGGTACATCCATTACAGATAAACTTCCTGCTCTAAAATTAAAGTCAGTAGGTGGTTCAAGACCCATTTCATCAGTAGATATTATTCCAACATTCATACCTCTACTTCTAGCTTCTTTACCTAAAAGTCTAGTAGTAGTTCTTTTACCACATTCTTGTGATGTTCCACCAATATAAACAATTTTAGCATTTGGTTTATATGAAATTTTAGTTAATACCTCAGTACATTTTTCAGGTGCTACACCAAATATTTTTTTAACAACATCTAATCTAGAATTAATTTCTTTAATAACAACACCTTTTTCATTAGCAAATTTAGCTAATGAAAGATTATCCTGAACAGATAATGACCTAAAAGAACAGACAACATTTAATCCTTTATCAATAGCCTGTACTGCATATTTTAATGCTGAACCTTCAGCTCCAATAGGCAACATAATTGCGATACTATTTGCAGAACCATCTTTTTCTAATACTTCATCTAATGATGCTCTTACAGTATGGTTTAAAAATTCAGTTCCTTGTTTAAATTCAGCATCATCAATAAATCCTACAGTTTCAACACCTTCAAGATTAGAGAATTTTTCTCCTCCCCCACCAGCACCAACAACTACAAAAGGGTTTAATTCTTGAATCTCTTTAACTGAAGCTACAGAATACAAATTATCACTCCTAAAAAAAATATTTTCATATGATAAATTATGATTATTAAAATTAAATTAAAAAATAAATAAATTCCATTTAATCAAAGATTTATATATTCATATAAGTTTATTATTTTTATTATTATTAAATATATGTAAAATAATATATTTAAATATAATAATTATATAAAATAATAATTTATTAAATAAATTAAAAATTTTGTTTTAAAAATAATATGATTATTAAATTTTATTAAAATATAAAAATATCCAAATTATTAAAGAATATTAAATAATAAAATGAGGTGATATTATGGATATGAAAATTGATTGCCCAGTATGTGGAGTAAAAAATGGAGCTATTTCTAAAATGGATACAACAAATATCCCATATTTTGGAGAAGTTATAGAAACATCAATTACATGTCCACATTGTGGATTTAAACATAGTGATGTAATGTCAGTTGAAAAAAATGACCCTGCAAAACATACATTAACTATTAATAAAGATAATTTAAATTCAAGAGTAGTTAGATCACAAACATCAACAGTATCAATCCCTGAAGCTGGAATTAAAGTAGAACCAGGACCAAAATCTCAAGGTTATGTATCTAATGTAGAAGGAGTAATAGAAAGATTCATTAGTGCAACTCATAGAGCACATGCATTATATAATGAAGATGAAGAATCTTTAAACAATATTAAAACAACTAGAGAATTCCTTGAAAGTATTTTAGATGGAAAAAATGAAGCAACTTTAATTATAGAAGATCCATATGGTCAAAGTAAAATTGTAGATTTAAAAGCAGAAAGTGTTCCATTAACTGAAGAGGAACTTAAAACTTTAAAAACAGGATTTACAATTCTTGATCAAGAAGATTTAGAAAAAGAAAAACAAAAAGTTAAAGATGAAGAAGATAAAGAAGAATAATTATAAAATTAATAAATAAGAAAAAACTATAAAAACAAGAAAAAATAGCTAAACAAAACTAAAACAATAAAAAAAAATAAACCATAGAAATAAAACAAAAAAATAGCTAAAAACAATAAAGGAATTAGAAGAATTATTCTTCTAATACTTCTTCATCATCATCAAAGAGACTGAAATTTTCTTCTTCTTCAGTATCTTTTAATTTAAGTGTTTTTTTAACATCCATAGATAAAGCATCACAATCAGATTTGATAGCTTCTAAATGTAATAAAATTCTTTTTTTCTCTTGATTAATCCTTTTAATATTAGTGTAAGGATAAATGGATTCTTTTAACATTTCATATTCAATAGTAGTATAAGGATAGTCGTTTAATTGTTTACAAACATTTTTAAGAACATCACCTAAAAATTTATTCATTTCTACTTTTACTCTTTCCCTGATCATTTTATCATCATCAAGGTTTTCTTTCATTAAACGAACAACTTCTGCTTTAGCAAAAGGTAAAGAATCATCTTCAGCATCTTCTATTTCTTCAGAATTTTCTAATTCTTCAGATTCTTCTATTTCTTCATTTTCATTTATTTCTTCGCCTTCAACTAAATTTTCATCTTCGATATCTACCATGTTTTAGTCTCCATAAATTTTTAAACAAAGATAATTGAAAATATAATACTTCTTTTTAATCAAAAGTTTAAATAAAAGATTATGATTATAATGAACCTTAATATAAAAAACATGAAAAAAGAAGTATTATATCCACATTATAATTATAAATTTGTTTAAAATCCTATATAAATATATAGTTTATTTAACAAAATAGACCATAATTCTAATAGTTATAGATATAAATACTAAAATAATTATATGGAAAATCAATATTATAAAAATAAATAAAAATTTAAAATACTAAAAAATCTAAAAAAAATAAACAATAAAAAAAAATCTAAAAAAAAGAAAAAACCTAATAAAAACCAAATAAAAGATAAAAAATAAAAAATAAAAAGGTAATAAGTTATACAGCAGAAGTAAACTTTAAACCAACAATTCCAATTATTACAAGGGTTAAAAACAAGATTCTAAGAAAATCATGTGGTTCATTAAAAAATAACATTCCTACAATACAAATACTTACTGCACCAATTGCAGTCCAACATGCATATGCAGTACCCATAGGAATTTTATCAAATGACATAGATAAAAA
Organism: Methanobrevibacter sp. 87.7; assembly: GCF_002208625.1. Classification (GTDB taxonomy): domain Archaea; phylum Methanobacteriota; class Methanobacteria; order Methanobacteriales; family Methanobacteriaceae; genus Methanarmilla. The sequence continues at coordinate 1,092 of NZ_MRCT01000134.1, read as the reverse complement.
TACAAGACTTAAAACCATGAAAACAACAACAAGAATTGAATGGATAATCTGTGTAAAACCTTGAGAAAGTTTTAATTCAAGAACCCATAACATCTCAAAAATTCCAGCAATAATAATAAGTATCCATGAATTCAATACTTACACCTTATTAATTTTAAGACTGAAATCAAGACTTCTTGTTGAATGAGTTAAATAACCAAGAGAAATAATATCAATATTTAAAGCAGCATAATTTAAGATATTATCTTTTGTAATTCCTCCAGATACTTCAATTAAAAGATTATCTCTAAGACTAAGTTCTTCTAATTTTTCAAGACAATCTTTAACTTTATCTGGATCAAAATTATCTAACATTAATATATCTACACCACTTTTAGCTATTTCTATAGCATCATCAATAGTTCCAACTTCAATTTCTATTTTTTTAGAGAAACTAACATTTTTCTTAGCATTTTCTAAAGCTTTAATAGGAGAACCTACAGCTGCAATATGATTATCTTTAATTAAAATCATGTCATCTAAAGCATAACGATGTTGATCTCCTCCACCAATTTTTATTGCAGCTTTATCAAAATGAGAAAAAGCAGGAGAAGTTTTACGTGTTCCAGCAATACAAATATTTGGATTTACATCATGTACTATTTTAACCATATCATTAGTACTTGTTGCAACACCAGACATTCTCATAGAAATATTAAGTACTGTTCTTTCTAATAGAAGAATAGTTCTTGCATTACCAGATAAATTAAAAAGAATATCTCCTTTTTCTATTTCTTGTCCATCCTCTACTTTTTTAACTGCTTTTATACCATATGATGTGAAAATATCTTCTACAATATCCATACCTGCAGCTATTCCTACATCTTTTGATACAATAAATGCACTAACTTTTAAATCTTTAGGAACTACTGCCTCAGAAGTAATATCTCCAAAACCTTTATCTTCATTTATAATATAATCAACTATTTTATTCATATAAGCACAACAATTTAAATTAAATAAAAACTATTAAAACCTTTTTAATAATTTTAATAATCAAATAAAAACTAAATATAATATATAATTATTTATATAAATAAATTTACTATAAGT
>NZ_MRCT01000133.1 GCF_002208625.1 Methanobrevibacter sp. 87.7 | reverse complement strand
ACTAAAAAATTTAAATTATAATATAAAAAAGATTAAAATTAGGATAAAATAATGATATTAAATGTAAGTTCAAGGACAGATATACCATCTTTTTACTCAAAATGGTTATTAAAAAGATTTAAAGAAGGATTTGTTTATGTAAAACATCCAATGTATCCAGATAAAATCTCAAAATTAGAACTTAATAATAATCTTATAGATTGTATAGTTTTTTGTTCAAAAAATTATAAACCTCTTTTAAATGATATTAATAAAATTACAAATAACTTTAACACATACTTTTATTACACAATAACTGCCTATGATAAAGAAATAGAACCAAAAGTACCATCAATAAATAAAAGTATTGATACACTTATTGAATTATCTAATAAAGTAGGAAAAGAAAGAGTATCCTGGAGATATGATCCAATATTAATTACTGAAGATTATACAATAAAAACACATATAAAAGCTTTTGAATATATTGCAAGTAAATTAGCACCATATATTGATAGATGTGTTTTTAGTTTTGTAGATATGTATAAAAAATTAGAAAAAAATATGCCAGAGATAATACCTTTAAATCAGAAAGATAAAAATGAAATAGCTAAAAATATAGGACATATTGCTAAAAAATATAATTTTACAATTCAAACTTGTGCAACAGACTATGATTATACAAAATATGGAATAGAAAAAGCATCATGTATAAATTTAAATCTACTTGGAAAAGCAAATAATATTAAATTTAAAGATTTAAAACATAAAGGACAAAGACCAGGATGCCATTGTATAGAAACTAGAGATATTGGAGAGTATAATAGTTGTTTAAATGGATGTAAATATTGTTATGCAAATAAAACACCTAAAAAAGCTATTCATAATTATAAATTCCATGATAAAGATTCACCATTATTAATTGGACATATAAAAAAATCAGATACAATAACAAAAGCAAATCAAAAATCATTTCTTAAAAAAGAATATCAAAATATTAAAAATAATTATACTTTAGATTTTTTTAAATAGCTAGTTAATAAAAAAAATAGATTAAAAATATTATTTAAAATAGCTAAAAATAATTTAAATCTTTTTAAATAGTTATATAAAAATAATAAAAAATATTTAATAAATTAAAAAGATTAAAATAAAGGTCTAGGAATATTTTCCCTATTTAAAGGATAATCTTTATTATTACAAAGTGGTTTATTAATATATTTTAACCTATTATCAAGAAATACTCTTCCCATATCACTCGTTGCAAATATAGTAACCTTTGAACCAGAATAATAAGGTTTAACTTCATCTGCATAATCTCTAACATTTTTAGAAGCACATGCAGTTACAACATCAGCATTTTCAAATACTTCTTTTACATCTTCCATACTTATTCCACTTGTATGTGCAACAAAAATATAAACATTTACATCTTCTGGAATATTATAATTTCTAATTTCTTTAATTAAAGGAGATGGTAAGATTGTAATTGCAATATTTTTATATCCTCTTTTAATAGCTAATTCTAAACCACTTATAGGATCAAGTTCTGCAGTTTCAGGATTTATAACATTTTCATATCCAATATTTTCAATAACTTCTGGAATTGGGGTAGTACTAATAAGAGCAGAAACTCTTCCACCTACACCTTGAATTAAATTAGGATCAGTCATAAGAATAGTACCTGCACCTTCACATACACCTACAACACAATCAATTACACCTAATTCAACATTTGTTTTAAGAATTTCACTAATTCCAAAAGACATCATATCAGGTAAATTAAGTAATCTTTCTGGAGTACACATACCAAATTCACGTATTCTACGTTCTATATTATTTTTAATAAATTCTTTATCAAATTGATCAATATTTTCTATTTTTTTAAATATTGGACAAAAATCAATATTAGGTTCACCAATAGAAACAACTTTACCATTTTCAATAACAACTTCAGTTTTACCTAAAGCTTCTATAACATGCCTATCTTTTACCATTAAATACACACCTTAAAACAGATACTATAAATAATAATATAAAAGATTTCTTTTAAATAGTTTTTTTAATTTTTCTATTAAAAGATTAAAAAATAAAAAAATTATACTAAATAGAAAAATAGCTAAAATTAGATAAAAACTTAATAAAATAGATAAATAATAAAAATAGCTAAAACAGTGAAAAAAACAAAATAATAAAAAAATAGCTAAATACATAAAAATAGCTAAAATATGAAAATTAAATAAAAAATAGCTAGAATTATAAATCTAAAAGATCATCAGGTGAATTAATTACTTTTAATACATAATCATTATTATAATCTTCTTTTTCACCTTGACCCCATGTTACAATAGCAACATCAATTCCAGAGTTTTTAGCTGTTCTAATATCTGTTAACCTATCACCAACATAAATTATATCTTTTTTATCATAAGAAACATTATCTAATATTTTTCCTAAAACACTAGGATCGGGTTTAAATGGCCCTCCAAGAATATGACCAATAACAAATTTAAAATCAATATTTGGGAAAAATTTACTTGTTAATGAACGTAATAAATCTTGTATACGATTTGAACATATTGCAATTTCACAATCAGAATCATTTAATTTAGATAAAAGTTCACTAATACCTGGATAAGGTTTAGTATGGATATTTAAACTATTTTTATATATTTTTTCATAAGTTTCAAGTACTTTCTCATCAGATCCCATTTGACTTATAAAATCATTAAAATTAACATCTTCAATATTTTCATATTGAAAAATTGGAAGATTATGTTTTTCTAAAGCTTTATTATATGCAATAAGAGAATCTTCAAATGTATTAACTAATGTTCCATCAAAATCAAATATAAATAACTTTCTCATACAATCACTATATAAAAATAAATTTTTTTTAAAATAAAATAGCTAATTTAACTACTTAAATAATTATAAATCTAAAATTTCAGATGGTTTATCAATAATTCTTATAGGATAATTACAAGTAGATGCAATATCATCTGTTTGACCCCAAGATACTAAAACCATATCAATAGATGCATTTTGAGCAGTTAAAATATCAGCACTTCTATCTCCAAAGTATAAAACTTCATTCATATTAATATTTTCACTTTCTGCAATCTTAAATAATTTATAGGGATTAGGTTTTGAAGGTTCATTTTTAACATAACCAACAATATGTGAAAAATGAATATCAGATAAAAGAGAATCTGTAAGAAACTCAAGTAATTCTTGATCACGATTAGAACATATTGAAAGATTAATATTTCTATCTTCTAAAGTTTTTAAAACTTCTTTAATTCCAGGGTACAATTCAGTATGTCTATTTGCTCCATTTAAAAAATTATTTTTATATGAAAGTTGTAATTTTGGAATATCTTCAACATTTACAATATCTTTTAATGATTTTATAAAATTTCTAAAATCCAAATAGTCAATATTATCAAGATTACTAAGAGCTAATGTTGGATAATCATATTCAACTAATGCTTTATTAAATGCAATTAATGAATCAGCAAATGTATTTGCAATTGTCCCATCAAAATCAAAAATATATGCTTTCTTCATGAAATCCCCTTTTTTAAGATTAATAATTAATAGTATTTTTAAAGATAATATTTAATATAATTAATGTTTAATTAAATTAAAACTTTAATAATCTAATATAATAATTAAAAAACTTAATTTGTAAAATAATTTTACAATAAAAAATAAAAAAAAGACATAATTAAAATTAAAAACTAAAAATAAAAAATAAAAAAAAGAATATTATAAATTAAATAATAATCAATTTCATAAACTAAAAAGACTTATTTTATAAATCTAATATTTCTATAGGAGATTCTATAATTTTTATTGGATATGTACTTTTATAATCCTCATTATTTCCTTGTCCATATTTTGCAAGAACCATATCTACTCCTGCATTTTTAGCTACATCAATATCTGCATCTTTATCTCCAAAATATAATACTTCTTCTTTTTTGAGATTTTCTTTATTAATAATATCATTTAATCTATATGGATTTGGTTTATCTGGAATACCTTTTCTATATCCAGAAATATATTTAAAATCTATATCATTAAATAGCTTATTTGCAAAGTATTTTAAAAATTCTTCTTCCCTATTAGAACATATTGCTAAAGTGATATTTCTATTTTGCAATTCTTTTAAAACATTCTCTATACCTTCATAAGGTAAAGTGTTTGGTTTTTCATATTTTCTATATATCTTATTATATATTGTATACACTTATATTGTATACACTTCTGTTTCTTTTCCAGCATCATTATCTTTTAAAAATTTTCTAAAATCTTTATAATATAATGTTTTTAAGTCTTTATCATATGTTGGTTTACCACATATCTTTAGAGCTTCATTTACACAATGTATAGAATCATATATTGAATCAACTAACATCCCATCAAAGTCAAATATATATAATTTTTTCATGCTTTTAGTTTTGTTTACTCTATTTAAAGTTTTTACTTATCTTTTGTATAAACTAAATCAATAAAAACAAAAAATAGAATCTATAAAATATTTCAGATAATTGAATTTAAATTATTAAATAGAATGTAATTATTCCAAATATGAATTTAATTCACTAAATAAAATGTAATTATCTCAAATATGAATTTAAATTACTAAAAATACTCAAAAAAGAAAAATTACATGAAATTTAATTTAAAATAAATAAAAATTATTTAAAATAGCTAATAGTTAAGAGTAAATAAAAAAAGAAGCTACATCTAAAAAAACTAAATAAAAAACAAGTACTCGAAAATAAACAAAAACTAAAAAAAAGCTAAATCTAAAAAAACTAAATAAAAAACAAGTACTCGAAAATAAACAAAAACTAAAAAAAAGCTAAAACTAAAAAAAATAAAAAATAGTCATAAATAATGACTATTTAAATTTAAATATTTTAAGTTTTTACTATATTTTAGATTTTAGAATTTAAGCTGTTATTACAAGTTTAGATACAGAACTAACTGCAGTATATGTTCCATCACCAGCAAATCTAGTAACTACAGTGTAAGTTCCTCTTTTATTAATACTTACTTTAACAGTAGCAACA
>NZ_MRCT01000132.1 GCF_002208625.1 Methanobrevibacter sp. 87.7 | reverse complement strand
GCTAAAAATAATTAAAAAAAATAATTAAAACATACAAATAGCTAAAAAATTAAACATAATAAGTAAAAAACTAAAAAACAGACTAAACACGAAAAATAAGTAAAAAACAACATCAAGGAAAGAAATAATCTAAATATTAAAAATCAAAAAGATAAATAGAAAGGTTAAAAAAGCTTAACCTCCTCCTTCAGCAACTTCATCTTGTAATTCGAAGTTAGACATATCATCTTTTCTTTGTTTAATTCTTTCAATATCTTCATCAGTATTATCTTTCTCAAGCTCTTTATATTCTTCTTTATCTTCAAATTCATTATCAGCAAGAAGTTCAACTTTAGAAGTAACATACCACATACCAGTTCCTTTAATTTTAACCCAGTACTTTTCATCTTTTATTCTAATATCTTCTATTTCACCATTAGTACCAGTAGGAACATATACTACATGATCTCCAACTTCTATAGTATTTTCAAGAGCATCTTTAACATCCATTAAAGTCACCACTATATTTGATATAAAATATTAATTGTTACAATTATTTAGTAATTACATCAACATCTAATAAACTACTAATTATAACTATTCAGTAATTACATCAACATCTAATAAAAGATAATCACCAATACTTTTAATATCATCATATCTTACTTCAATTTCATTACTAGAGAGGAAATTTTTTTTAAGAGAAATTAATACTTTTTTAATTTCACCTGAATCTTTATCAAATTCCATATCATTAACTTTACCAATCTCTTTAGCATCAGTATCTAATACTTTCATACCTAATAAGCTTTTAATTCTCATATGAATCCTCACAATAAATGATTTTAAAATTATTTATTTAAACAATAAATTAGTAATATATTAATTATAAAAATATAAATAATTAACTAATTATTTTAAAATATTTAAAATGACAAAAAATTAATTAAAAATTAATTAATTTAAATATTATTATTAATAAATTATCTAATTTTAAGATTTAATAATGTTTCAAGAAGATATAAATACAAATAAGATATAAACTATTGAAATATTAAATTTTTAATTAAAAAAAATAAAAATGGGAAAAACATGTTAGACAAAGCTTGTAGAATAATCATAGATGATATTAAAAATGGTAAAATAAGAAACCGTCGTGAGCTTGAAGTAGAAAAAAGACAACTTTGTCGTAAATTTAAGTTATCAAAATTCATGAGTAATGCAGATATTTTAGAACATGCAGATTATGAAGAAAAAGAAATTATAAGTCCTATTTTACAGAAAAAACCTACAAGAACATTATCAGGAGTTGCAATTGTTGCAGTAATGTGCCATCCACATAAATGTCCACATGGAAGATGTTTTTATTGTCCAGAAAGTAGTACTGCACCACCTAGTTATACTGGTGAAGAACCTGCAGCATTACGTGGAAGAATGTTTAATTTTCATCCATACATTCAATGTTATAATAGATTAATGCAACTTCATAAAGTAGGTCATCCAATTGATAAAGTAGAACTTATTATTATGGGAGGTACTTTCCCATCTCTTGATTTATGTTATCAAGAATGGTTTGTTTCACAATGTTTAAAAGCAATGGTTGATTTTGGTATAATACTTGATGATATTGAAATTAAACATCATGAAAGTTCAAAGTTCCTTGATCTTGATAAAATCAATAAAGATAGTATTCTTAAAAAATATCCTCCATACTCAAATGGATTAGTCAAAGAATATAAACCAAATGATTATGTAATTTTAGAAGATATTCAAAAGGCAAATGAATCTGCTAAAATTAGATGTGTTGGTATGACTTTTGAGACAAGACCAGATTACTGTAAACAAGAACATATTAACAGAATGTTACATATGGGTGTTACAAGAGTAGAACTTGGTGTCCAAACAATACATGATGATATTTATAAACGTGTAAAAAGAGGCCATACCGTTGCAGATAGTATTTCTGCAAATAAAAACCTTCGTGATTCTTGTATTAAAGTGTGTATGCATTTTATGCCAGGATTATTCCAAGATAAAAAACAAGATATTGAAATGTTTAAAACAATCTTTTCAGATCCAAACTATAAACCAGATATGTTAAAACTATATCCTGTACTTGTTACAGAAGGTAGTGAACTTTATGATTTATGGAAAAAAGGAGGTTATCATCCATACACAACAGAAGAAGCAGTTGATGTAATAGTTGAAATTAAAAAGATACTTCCTAAATGGGTTAGAACAATGAGAATTCAAAGAGATATTCCAACTACTTTAATTAAAGGCGGAATTCAAAATTCAAATCTTGGTGAAGTTGTATACAACAGATTAGAAGAAGAAAATATTAATTGTAAATGTATTCGTTGCAGAGAAATTGGTCATAAAAAAACTAAAGAAAATTATAGTATAGATGATTATAAACTCTTTGAAGAAACATATGATTGTTGTGATGGTAAAGAACATTTTTTATCTATTGAAGATAAAAATGAAGAAAGTATTGCAGGATTTTTAAGACTTAGATTCCCATCAAAAGATGCATTTAGACCTGAGATTAATGAAAGTTCAGCATTACTTAGAGAATTACATGTGTATGGAAATCTTATTCATATCGGTAAAAAAGGAAATAATATAGGTCAACACACAGGATTTGGTGAAAAACTAATAAAAAGAGCAGAAGAAATTTCTATAGATAATGGAAAAGAAGAAATGTTAATTATTAGTGGTATTGGTACTAGAAATTATTATCGTAAATTTGGATATGAAAGAAAAGGACCATATATGGCTAAAAAATTAATTTAAAATCTTTAAATATTATAAAAAGTATTAAAAATACTTAAATTATTAATTTTTTAAAAATAAGATTATAAATTAATAAAATAATTATAGAAAATTTCGAATATTAAATTAAAAAAATATTTAACGATTTCAAAAAATCATAAAAAAACAAAAAACTTTAAGTGAATACCTTATAAACAATAATATAAAAGAAAATATTATATATTAGTTCGTAATATATGAAACAATATATATAGGAATTAATGGAGATAATAAAAATGATAGCAAAAACACCTGAAGAACTTGCTAGACACATGGATTTTACTTACTTAGATAATACTGCTACAAAAGAAGATGTAGATGTTTTCTGTAAAATTGCAGCAGATTGGAATATGTATTCTGTTGTAGTAAGTCCTTGCTATGTAAAACAAGCAAGCGAATTATTAAAAGACACTGACGTAAAAGTAGGAACTGTTGTAGGTTTCCCACTTGGAACAAACGATAAACGAGTAAAAGCATTAGAAGCAAAAATTGCAGTAGAAGATGGAGCAGATGAAATAGATATGGTAATGAATATTCCTGCTTTCGTAAATGGAGACTATGATACAATTACTGATGAAATTGCTGCAGTAAGAGCTGAAATTGGAGATAGAATACTTAAAGTTATAATTGAAACTAATTTATTAAATGAAAAACAAATTAAAGAAATTAGTGAAATTGTAAATAAAACTGATGCTGACTTCATTAAAACAAATACTGGATTTACAGGTAAAAATACATTTAATGAAATGGTTACTTACTTACAAATTATTAAAACAGCAGCAAATAATAAAGAAATTAAAGCATCTGGTGGAATTAGAAACAGAAAAACTTGTGCAAGATACTTAGCTGCAGGTGCAAGTAGACTTGGATGTTCTACAGCTAATGTAATTTTAGAAGAGTTTAAAAATGCACTTGAAAATAAAGCATATAAACCAAGAAATATACTTGGAAAATTATAGAAGAATATTAATTCTTCTTATAAACTCTTTTTATAAATCTATTTAAATTATAATTAAATACTCTTTTTATCAAATAATATAAACTATTTCTAAAAAATAAATTACAACAACTACTTCTAATAAGATAAAAAAAATAAACTTTTTAAATATAAACTATTTTTAATTAATAAACTTTTAAATTTAAACCATTTAATAAGAATAGTAAAAAAAGTTAATTAAGTAATATCATAAAATAAAAACTAAAAAAAATATTTTAAATAAAATACTCTTTTTATAATTATTAATCAAATATTCATAAGAAAAATTAGTAAAATAATAAAAATTAAAATAGAATTTAAAAAAATCTAATTAATTAAAAAAATATCAAAATCTTATGAAAATTAATAAAAAAATAGCTATAAAACTTAAATAAAAAAAATTCAAAAATAGTAAAAATCTAGAAATGCCATGGGCCGGACTTGAACCAGCGACATCTAGATCTTCAGTCTAGCGTTCTCCCAACTGAACTACCATGGCATAATGGTCCGGACGAGATTTGAACTCGTGATCCCCTCCACGTCAAGGAGGTATCATACCCCTAGACCACCGGACCTACATACTTATAATAGTTTGTCCGAAGTCATATATAAAGTTTATTATTTAACAATTAAGTTTAATAAATTTTAATAAAAAATATTAAAAACAACTGTAAAATTATAAAAAACTTACAAAATAGGATTTTAATAAAAAATTAAAAATAAAAAATTATGGCCAATTAGAACTGGCCAAGTATAAATACACAAAAACTGAATCAAACACTAACAAATCTATTTGATAGCTAATTTGATATCTTCAGCTTTTACAGTTTTTCTACCAGCGTGGCGTGCGAAATTAACAGCTTTTTGTGCGATTTCGTCACCTTGTTCTTCTAATGCTTCAGCTAATGCAACTTTTGCGTCATCAGAAATTCTTTGTGCTCCAGCATTTTTTAAGATACGACCGACTGGTGCGATTGGTAATTCACTCATGTTTTCACCTCCAAATAATAGTTGTACTACATAGTATATAAAGGTTTCGTAAAAAATTGCTTAATTTTTGTTAATATCCAATCATATAAGTATACTTTTACTTACTGACAATATAAAATATTAATATAATTACAAACAAAAAAATTAGAAAGAATATTAAAACTTATAACTTATTAGAACATTTTTAAAGATTTAAAAAAATTGAAAAAATAATGGTTTAAATTCATTTAAAAATAAAATTAAAGATTATATAAAAACTAAATAAATAAAATAAGTATTAAAATAAAATATAATATATAAAAATAACAGTAACAGATTATATATAAAA
>NZ_MRCT01000131.1 GCF_002208625.1 Methanobrevibacter sp. 87.7 | reverse complement strand
AAATATAATAGGACGAAAATAAAAATAATTTAAAAACAAGTTAAAAAAATAAACAAAACAATAGATAAAATAAAAAACTTAAAAATAAAAATAAAAAACTTAAAATTAATAAAAATAGTTTAAATTATAAAAAATCTTAATTATTTTAAAATCTTTTTTTTAAAAAAAAAAAAAAAAAAAAATAAGTAGTAATTAAACTACTTATTTTAAAAATATTTATTTAATATATAATTTAGATGTAGTTGTTTTTGCTTCAAATAAACTATCACCAGCAAATCTAGTAGTTACAGTATAAGTTCCTCTTTTATTAATTGAAACTTTAATATTTGCAACACCTTTACTATTAGTTTTTGCAGTATATGTTTTACCATTAACAGTAACTTTAACAGTTCTACCAACAGCATTTACATAAGAATTACCAATAGCTTTTTTACCTTTTAAAGTAACAACAATAACTTTATTTTTATTGTATACACCAAATGTTTTTGCTGGAACAGATAAAACAGTAGGTTTTTTAGTAATAGTGATTTTATTTACTACAAAACTACCAGTATAATCATCATCACCTAAAAATGCAACAGCAAATGTGTAAATACCAGACCATGCAAGATTAATTTGAAGTTTTGCAACACCTTTTTCATCAGTAGTTACATTGTATACTACACCATTAAATCCAATACTTACTGGTTTATTTGCTAATACAGTACCGTTAACATCACGAAGAACTACAGTGAAGTATCCTCCACGTTCACCATTATAAAAGTCAACAGCCATTTGATTAAAGTCAGATGAAACTATTTGAGTATTATGTCTAACTGGAGCTTTTACAACAATAATAATTTTATCAGATGCAGAAGATCCAAGATAACTTTCATTACCTGCATAATTAACAGCAAAGTCCATTTTACCAACAAGATCATTAACTGAAGCAGTACCATTAACATCAGTTATTAAATTACCAGCATCAGTTCCATTAATTGAGTAAGTAATTGGAGCATCAGCAATAGGATTTCCTTCTTTATCAAATAATTTTACAATAACAGTACCATTTTCATCAACATCAATAATAATATTAATATCATATTGTGAAACTGAGAAAGTAGAACTTGCACTTGATGATTTATATTCTCCATCACCTGGGAAGTTAGCAAGAACCTCAACATTAGGATTAATTGCTAAACCACTTACAATAAGTTTTCCAATACCATCAGTAGTATCTACTTCATATTCTTTACCATTAACAGTAACTTTAACGGTTTTATTTAATCCAATATTATTATAACCAGTTAAATTAACTAAAATTTCAGCATCTTTACCATAAACAATATTATTAACAATGATTTTTATATTAGAATCAAAACCATAGAAATCATAAGGTGTATTATTAATAAAAGTATTGTTTTCAAGTGATAAAGGAGAAGTACTATTAAAAATAGCACCAGCATAATTTTCAGCAGTGTTATCTATGAATTTAGAATCTTTTACATTTAATTCTGTATTAATACCTATAATAGCACCACCAAGATCTTTAGCAGTATTATTAACAAAAGAACAATTATTTATATCAGCAAAAGAACCAACAATTTTAATTGCCCCACCTTGTTTAGCAGTATTATTCTCAAACAAAGAATTCTTAATCACAACAGATTTAGGAGAAGTACCTGAAATAGCAGCACCACTACTAGCATCAGTTCCAGGAGAACCAATACCTGAAGCAGTATTATTAACAAATGAACAAGAATCAACATTTAAAACAGTGTTAAAATCTGCAAAAATACAATTACCAAACAAAGCAGTATTATTAACAAAATTACTATTAACAACAGTCAAATTACTTAAAACATCATCACTATAAGACCCTGAATAAATAGCAGCACCATAACAACCACTATTATTAACAAACTCAGAATCAGCAACAGAAACATTACCATCAATTGAGCAGACAACAGCATCCACTAAATCACCAGCATTACCTTTACGAGGCACAAGATCCTTAAGATTATTAGTAAACCTAGAATCACTAACAACAACAGTACCAGCCATATTAAAAATAGCAGCACCACCATTATCTACATTCCTAGACCTATCAACAATATCATTACCATCAAAAGTAGAACCAGACACAGTAACAAAACCATTGCCATTATAAACACCAGCACCTCTACTAACAGCAGTGTTATTAATGAAAGAACAGTTTTTTAAAATTAAAGTACCATAATTAGTAATTGCACTACCAAAATCACTATTTGCATTTTTAAAGGTTAAACTATCTAAAGTTACAGTTACACCTTTATTAATAACAAATATTTTAGATTCATCTTTAGCATCAATAGTGACATCTGCACCATCAGCACCTTTAATTGTTAAATCTTTATTTATAACAATACCAGTATCCTTAAGATTAGAATCAGTATCATAATATGTATAATTGCTATCTAAATTAATATTACATGTATCATCATCAATTACTTTATTATTTAAATCAGTAAAAGAATCATCATTATTCTCATTTAATATAGTATTATCATTTACAACAGATTGATTTTGTACATCAGAACTCACATCAGTAGCACTGATTGCTCCAATACATAATAAAGAAACAACAATAACAGAAATAAAAAGAACAATATTTTCTTTTCTCAAAGTTATTCCCCCTATAATTAATAAAAGGATATAATCCAATATTAAATTAATAACTTCAATAATAAATATAAAAAAATATTATTTAATAATAATCAAATAATTGTAAAATATAAATTAAATATTTACATTTTAAAAATAAAATTTAAAAAAATTGAATATACCCCCTTTGTACATACTAAATCCCTATAAGTTATTTTAAGGTATTATAAGATTATTATAATATGTACAATATCTAATTAGATTTATAGCTATATAAATATTTTTATTTGAATCTAAGAAAAATAAATATATAATACTAATTTTTATTTGTAAGCTAAAAAACATGAAAAAGAAATTAGACATCTAAAAACAAAAAATATGTAAAAATAAAAAATAAGAACAAAATAAAAACTAAATAAAAATTAAAAATAAAATAAAAAAGATAAAATTAATTATCTTTTTCTACCTTTATTATACATAGCAGCAGCACCAACAACAACAGCACCAATTAAGATAGCAATTGGTAAACCAGTGTTTTGCATTCCAGTAGTATTTGAACCATTGGTATTATTATTAGTACCATTAGGTAATGAACCATTACCACTTGAATTATTTGAAGGATTTGAATTTGATGAGAATAATGAACCTAAGCCAAGTCCACCACTTAACCCGGAATTTGAACTACTATTACCAGTTCCAGGAATATTAGTATCTAATGAAGGTCCACCAGCACTTACAGGATCACCATATATAGTATCACCTGCATACTGTAATATAGCACTATAACTATTTAATTTATCATTAAATCCAGTAATCATTGCACTTGTTGGAACATTACCATTTGAAGCTTTATAAACTCCATCAGGAGTTACACCAATAACTTTACCATTTTTCCAATAAATTTCTAAAGTACCATAATCATGACCAAGTAAACTAGCATAAGGACTAGTATTAACTCTTGTAACTCTATCATATGGTTTTACAAATGTTGAATTTTGAGATGGATCAACAGTTGAATTATCTGTTGAATTATTTACACTAGTACTATTATTAGGATAAATAGATTCACCAGATAAATAGCTAGAATATTGGTTTAATTGATCATTATAATTAGTAATCATATCACTTGATGATACATTACCATTTTTATTATTAAATGTACCTTCTGGAGTAACACCAATAATTTTTCCATCTTTCCAATAAACTTCAAGTTTTCCTAAATCTTTACCAATAACTGATTTATAAGGACTAAAATTAACTAAAGTAACTTTATCATAAGGATATGATGAAGCACCATCACCCAATAAATCAATATCACTACTTGAAAATGATAATAAATTATCTAAATCTAAACTATCAGAACTAGAACTAGCAAGATTATTATTTGAATATGAATTATCAGAACTTGAAAAATCAAATAATCCATTTAAATCAAAATCATTAGAATCTGATAATAAAGAAGAATCATTATCATCAAAATTACTTGATGCAGAAACTGCAGAAATTCCAATTAATGTAATTAAAATTAATGAAATAAAAATTAAACTTTTTGAATTTTTCATACAAATTTCTCCATTTATTAATATTAATATTTAGATAATAATTTTATATAATACTTACTAAAAAATTTCATACATAATCCAAAAATAATCCAAAAATAATAGAGAATAAATAAAATTAAAGAATTAAAATTACACATATATTAAATAATGTCCAATAACTGATTAATATCAATATCTAAAATTTTAAAATAAATTAAATTAAACAAAAAATAAATAAAAATATTCAAAAATTATAATATAATTAATAAAAAGTGTTAAAAATGAAAATTGAAGATAAAAATATCTTAAGAAATAAGATTTGGAAAAAAATATATGAAAATAATTTATCATTAAGAAAAAATGGAGATTATGGAAAAATTCCAAATTTTAAAGGAAAAGTAGAAGCAGCTAAACTACTTAGAAACACTAAGGAATGGAAAAATTCTAAAATAATATTTTGTAGTCCTGATTCAGCACAAGCTCCAGTCCGTAAATTTGCTCTAGATGATAATAAAAATCTTATAATGGCTAGTCCTAATTTAACAAATGGATATTTATTTTTAGATGGAAAAAATATTAAAAATACAGATGAAGCTGCAGATAATAAAAAAGCATTTAAATATCAATCTAAAATTGATAAATATCCTAAAATAGACCTTGTAATTGAAGGATCAGTAGCAGTAGATAGAAAAGGCCACCGTATAGGAAAAGGTAAAGGATATGGTGATAGAGAAATTAAAGATTTATATGAAAAATCTTTAATAAACTTAAATACACCAATAATTACAACAATTCATAAACTTCAATTAGTTGATTATGTACCTACAGAAAAACATGATATGAAAATAAATATGATTGTTACAAATGAAAATGTATTAAGAATTAATAATAAATAAAACTTTTTTTTAAAAACTTAAATTAAATATTTTAAATAAATTTAAACAAAATTTTTAAGAATAAAAAACTTAAATTAAATATTTTAAATAAATTTAAACAAAAAATAGTAAAAAACAAGACTATAATAGAAA
>NZ_MRCT01000130.1 GCF_002208625.1 Methanobrevibacter sp. 87.7 | reverse complement strand
TAAAATTCATAAAAATTATACTAAATTTTCAATAAATTAAATTATTACTAAAAAAATTAAAATAAATAATTAATTTTACTTGTCTTTTAAATTAATAAAACTGAAATTACTTTAATTATAATACTCATTATTTTAATTTATCTGATTTTAACTATAATTCTTATAATTATAACCTACTTGATATAACTCTATTTTGAATATTATTTTAATTTTATAAAAAATATTATTAAAAAAAAAGAATTCTAAAAATTTAATAAGCAAAAATAAAAAAATACGATAAAAAAAAACTAATTCTAAAAATTCAATAAAAGACTAAAAAATAGGTTTTTAAAAAAAAAAAAAGAAAAAAGGTTAAAAAAAACCTTTAAAATTTAAAATTTAATTTTTTCTCCTTACAACTAAAAGGACACAAATAATCACTACAATAATAATTATAAGTAATATAATAGGAATACCTGTTTTTTCCATTGAACTTGTGTTTAGAACGGAATTATTACTATTATTAACAACTAAATTATTATCCATTTTATAAATAGAGTTATTATTTATTATATTCCTATTATTAGTAGTATTATTACTTGTATTATTATTAATAGGCTTAGTATTATTATCAGTACTATTTGTAGGATTAGTATTATTACCTGTGTTATTTGTAGCATTAGTGTTATTACCAGTATTATTGGTAATATTTGTATTATTAGTAATATTTGTATTATTATTTATTGTTAAGTTTTTAACTTCTACACTAGCATTAATTAATAAATCAGCTGTTTCATCTGATAAAACGATTAATGGATTAGAGAAATTACCTACTTTAGAACAAGTATAAGTAATATTAAAGTTAACTGATTCACCAGGTATTAATGTATTATGATAAGTCCATACATTTTTACCATTAACTTTAGAATATGTCCAATCTGTTCCATCAAAACTATCATATATTAATGCATTATCATCTTCACCAATAACTACAATATTATGAAGATCTACTTGGCCATTGTTAGTTATATTAACATTAAATATTGTTTTATTACCTACAAAAACAATAGGTTTAAGACAAGTTTCATTAGCAGTAATATTAACATTTTTAACAGTGAAATTAACAGAACTATTAACATTATTAGTTAAATTAGATTTAACAAAGACAGTATTCATGAAAGTTCCATTAACTGTTGTATTAAATGATAAAATTAAATTAGTTGAATCACCTGGATTTAAAACACCAGTATAAACAAAAGTCTTATTATCAACACTAGACCATAAATCATTATTAAAATTATTGAAAATTAAACCAGAAGGCACATCTTCAACAACAGTAACATTACCTAAAGAAACATCACCACAATTAACAACAGAAACATTAAACAACACAACACTACCATTAACCACAACAGGATCAACAACAGACTTAGTAACATCTATTGCTGCTTTTTGAACTAATACAGTATCATTTGCAGTTTTATTACCAGCAAGATCATTACCTGCTATAATTATATTTGTATTATTTCCAAGTTCAGTAGTATTAAATACAATAATGAAATTGATTTTCTCACCAGGATTTATTACATTATTATAGATCCATGTAAGTTTACCAGAATCATTTACTAAAGTCCAATTTTCTGCTCCAATAGTTTTAATAAATTTTAAACCATTAGGATTATCTTCAGTTACATTAAACTTATTTAAAGGAGTGTTACCTGTATTTATAATAGTTACATTAAATTGAGCTTCATTTCCAATTAATACAGTTTTATTAATAGATGTTTTATTTATAGTGAAATTATAAGTGTTTGATTTAATAGTATAATTAAATACAATTAAATTTTGATAATCTGCATTACCTGCACTATAAAAGTTAATAAATACACTAGAACCGTTACCTAAATCAAAAACAACTTCTTTATCAGGTATTGGATTTCCATCATATGAATTAAGTATATCTTTAACAATTAAATTTTCACTATTTCTAAAGTCACCATCAGTAAATTCATAAACTGCTTCACTTAAATTGAAAGTATTATCATTTCTAGTTGCATACTTTATTATTAAAAGTTTAAGATAATCTCCTACATATTCACCTGTATATTGGTTACGTATTAACTTAACATGATCTACAACATAAACATCATAATTTGTAGTAGGTAATGTTTTTTGTGTAAATAAACCATAATAGCCATTAACATTTAAATTAACTAAACCATATTGGTCTGAATTTAACCACCAGGTTTTAACTGAATTATCTTTAAGAATTGATGAAATATCAATTTTGTTATTATTTTCAGTTAATGTATTTAATGCATAAACAATAACATTATCAATAGCTTGATTATCTCCAAAAGTATTATCAGTAACTATACCATCAACAGTATAAATAATACCTAATGTTTTAGCAGTGTTATTATCAAATAAAGAATTATTAAGAGTTAATTTATTACTATCAATAACAGCACCATCAAATCCTAAATTATCAGTGAAATTACTATTATAAATAAAAGTATTAAATGAATATATACCTGCACCATTAATAGCTTCATTAGCTGTAAAATTAGAATTATTTACATTTAATTTACTATTAGGATTAGATAAATCCACTGCTCCACCAATAATTTTTGCAGTATTATTTATAAAACTACTATTTTCAATTATTGAATAAGATCCATTATTATATACAGCCCCACCATAATTAGCAGAATTATTAACAAATAAACTGTTATAAATTTCACTAGTTAATGAATTAATAGCTCCTCCAATACTTGAATTACTATTAATAAAGCTTCCGTTATTAGAATAAACAGAACCACTTTCACTATAAATTACTCCACCATATTGGTTTGCACTTATATTATTAAAAACACTATTAGTAACATTTACATTACGATAACGAGTGTATATAGCTCCTCCATCTACAAGTGCAGAGGAATTTAAAACTGTTGAGTTAATTACATTAACATTACCTTGTTGAGTCCAAATTATTCCACCAGATTTATTAGAAGAGGAATTAATTACATGAGTATTTGTAAAATTAACCTCATTATTAATAGTATAAACAACTCCACCTTCTTCAAGTGCAGAAGAATTAATAATATTAGAACCATTTATGTATATAGGAGCATTATGAGTATAAGCAACTCCTCCTTTTTTATTAGATTTAGAATTGGTAAAATTACTATCTATAAGAACAATATGTCCATTTTCAGTGTAAGCAACACCACCATTACCAGTTGCATTAGTATTATTAAAACTACTATTATTAATATAAATTTTACCTTGCTGACTATGGATTGCTCCACCATTACCTTTTGCAAGATTATCTTTAAAACTACTATTTACAACATTAACATTACGATTAGTAGTATAAATAGCAGCACCATCACCATTAGATGAAGAATTAATAAAACTACCATTTAATACATTAATTTCACCATTTTGAGTATAAATAGCAGCACCATCACCATTAGATGAAGAATTAATAAAGTTAGTATTAGTAATATTTAAATCCCTGTTATAAGCATAAATTGCCCCACCAGAACTACCAATAGCTTTATTATTAATGAAATTACTATCATTTATAATAATGTTATTTTGACCATATATAACTCCACCAGAAGATGCAGTTGAATTAATAAAATTACTGTTATCTATTTTAATATTATTCTGTGCATATATAACTCCACCATTTAATTTAGCACTAGAATTAGAACTTGTTGAATTAATAAATGAAACTAATCCATTTTGAGTCCAAATTATTCCACCGCTATTATCAGATGAAGTATTAGTAAAATTACAATTTATCATAGTTACATCTTTAAAACTATCAAAAATTACTCCACCATTCTTATCTGAATGAATATCAGTAAAATTACTATTTAATACATTAGTAATTCCATTAGTAGCATATACTACACCACCTTCAGAAGTACTGTTAATATTTTTAAAATAACTATTATTGATGAAAATATCATTAGTACCCCAAGCATCATAAATAACAGCACCATTACCTTTAACGGAAATATCTACAAACTTAGAGTTAACAAGATTAATTTCTCTATTACAAGAAATTATTCCACCACTATTATCAGTAGTAATATTATTAAATGAACTGTTAGATACTGAAATATTACCTTCATTTAAACTAAAAATTCCATATTTACTAGATATATCTTTAAAGATACAATTATCTACAATGATATTAACTTTATCAGTACAGACAATTCCTCTAATTGAAGAAATATCATTAATGAAAGTACAATTAACAAGTTTTAATAAACCATTATAATAATTAATAATACCTTGATGACTATAATCATAAGAATTACCATTAATTAAGTTTAATCCAACTATATTAAGATAATTTCCATTATTATTATAATTATAAACCTTTAAAAAAGCATTATTATTTAAATTAATTGTTGCTTTTCCAGAATTTAAAGCTTTAAAAGTAATATTATAATTACCAGTAAATCCAATATTCTGTATATCAGTATAATCACCATCTAAAAATATAACATTATTAATGTTATTATTTTGAATGCTCTGATATGCTTGTGTCCAATTAGAAGGATCATTTTCATTAGAACCAGTTCCAGTACCATCTGGACTAATATATATTGTTTTATCATCACTATTTAATAATGTCTCATTACTATTTCTAAGAATATTATTATGATTGTTACTCAAATGAGTATTATTACTATCTATAACAACATCATTATTATTAATAATACTTGTATCATTATTAAAAGATTCTGAAATGTTCATATTAGAATCACCAACACTAGAAGTTTCATTAATAGAAACATCAGATGCGAAAATAGAACTAATAGAACATAATATAATTAAAACAAATAATACTGAAACTATATATTTATTAAGTTTCAAAAAAAATCCCCCTAAATAATTTGTATAAAATCTTATTCTGAAATTAATAAAAAAATATCTTTTACTTATTATCTAAAAAATAATTATGAAAAAATATTAAACTTTATTAAAATCATTAAATAAAATTTTTTGTTTTTATCATATAAAAACTTTTTTGAAAAATTGCTAAATTAAAGCAATATTATGAAAGTAAATTAAAAAAACAATTATAAAATTAACTAGTTAAAGTTAAAAAAAATATATAACTAATTGAATTAAATAAAAGATAAAATTACCAAATAGATTACCCAATAAAGAAAAATAAACAGTTAGTTTATAAATTAATATTTTATTAAAAAATAATTAAAAATTAAGACAAAAAATGAATAATATATAAAAAATAAATAAAAAATATGAATATATATAACTAATAT
>NZ_MRCT01000129.1 GCF_002208625.1 Methanobrevibacter sp. 87.7 | reverse complement strand
TATATTACATTTAATATTTAAACTTATCTAAATTTAAATTTAAAAATTATTAAAAAATAAAATTTAATTAATCAATAATAAATCAATATCTCTAATTTTAAGATTGAATGTAAAAAAATTAATTAAAAAATAATAAAAAAAGTGATAAAAAATAAGTTGAAAACCTAATATAGGAATATAGGTTTCCAACAAATAGTAGTTAAATAAATATAATAATCTTAAAAAAAACTAAAGAGAAGAAATTTTGAGTGATAAAAAATATAGGAAATAAATATTATTATTTATTTCCTTTTTAAATAGTCTCTAGTACCTGTGTCCTCAAATTCAGTAAATGGTAATGGTGTGTCACCATTGTCAACACCACTGTAATAATCAAATTTATCCCTAACTGCTTGATTAACAGTAGCCCAAATTTTTGAAACTGGAATTTCTACAGGACATACATCAGAACATTGACCACAATTAGTACATGCATCAGCCATGTGTACCATACGTGTTAAGTGGAAGAATGGAGCTGCAGGTACATATCCACCAGGTACCCATTCAGGTCCTTCAGTTTCAAGACAACAATCTTCACAATAACAGAGAGGACATGATTCACGACAACCATAACATTTTATACATTTAGATAATTGATCTTTATATTTATCTAAAACATCTAAAACATCACCAGTAGTATCAGCGAAATCAACTTCTCTTTGTTTAAATGCGTTTTTAGTCATGATGTTATCAATTTTTTCACGGATTTCAATACCTTTTTCTATAGGTTCAGCAGTTTCAACTAAACCAGCATCAACTACTTTATTGAAAACATCTGCACCTTTTTCAGAACAGAGTTCTACAAATGTAGCTTTTCCATTAAGATCTCCAATAACACCCCAGTTACCTAATGCCATATCTGCATTAGTTGGAATATTCATAGTACAACGACGACAGTTTTCACGTCTACCTTTACCTTCTTCTTCAAGTTCATCTATTTTAAATGCTTTTTCTGTACCATCAGCGTATCCCATTATGAGTTTACCTTTAGCAATTTCTTCTTTGGTAATTTTAGTAGGATCCATATCATAGACTTCTTTAATCATTTTAATGGTATCTACTGGAGGCATAGTACCACCACAGTTTACACCAATCATAATGACATTATCTTCAATGATTCTTCCTTTTCTCATTAATTCTCTAATGGTCATAGCATCACAAGGTTTACATGTAACTGCTATTTTTATATCTCTTGCACCATCTAAGTATTTAGTTACAAATTTAGCTAAGTTTAATGTACCACAGTGAAGTGAACCTGCAGATTTAATTATATCTTCAGGATCAGTGATAAGAATAGGTTTAGCATCATATAAATCCCATCCTTCTTCAACAGCAACAACTGCATCAACGATGTTTTCTTCAAGTAAGTATTTCATTATAGTAGTTACTGCTCCACCATATTCTCCTTTTTCTTTAATAGCGTCGTTTGCAGAATAAGCATAAGCCATATCATTTACTTTATATGTCATTTCAATCTACTCCATTTTTTCAACATTAATAGCACAAGCTTTAAGTTCTACCATTTTAGATTTTGGATCAAATGATTTGGAATTAGTTAACATATTTGCTGCACATTCTGAGAAGTGCATAGGTATATTAACTATACCAGGTTTAATATCATCAGTAACTCTTGCAGGAATTTCAATAACTCCTCTTCTAGAACTTGCTTTTACAATTTCGCCATCTAAAATACCTAAACGTTTAGCATCTTCAGTGTTAATTTCAATATATCCAGTTTTTACCTCATTATCTAAAGTTTTACATCTTCTAGTCATTGCTGCATGGTAATGGAATAAAAGACGTGTAGTAGTTAAAAGGAATGGATATTCTTCATCAGGAACTTCTACAGGACCAGTATGTTCTAAAGGTTGGAATATAGCTAATCCATCAGGATGTGAGAATTTTTCTTCATACATTAAAGGACCACACGAATCATCAACACTGAAACAAGGCCAGTGACAAGCTTCAGGAGTATCTAATCTTTCAGAACTTATACCAGACATATTTGGAGCAACTTCTCTGACTTCTTCCCAAATATCTTGAGCAGTTTCATAATGGAATTGTTCTGGATGTGCATCTTCACCCATTCTAATAGCAATTTGTTCCATGATTTTCCAATCTAACATTGCATCTCCAGGTGGATCTTGAGCTTTACGTACTCTTTGAACACGTCTTTCACCATTAGTAAAGGTACCATCTTGTTCACCCCATCCTGCTGCAGGTAATACAATATCTGCACATTGAGCAGTATCAGTCATGAAAAGATCTTGTACAACTAACATATCTAAATTAGCTAATGATTTTTTAGTATGGTTAATATCTGCATCAGATAATACAGGGTCTTCTCCAGTAATGTATAATACTTTTAAATCACCAGTTTCTGCTGCATTAATCATTTCTACTAAAGTTAATCCAGGTTCAGTACTAAGGTTACAACCCCAATATTCATTCATCCATGCTGTAGTTTCTGGGTCTTTAACTTTACGATATCCTGCATAATCAGTAGGTAATGCACCCATATCACAAGCACCTTGTACGTTGTTTTGTCCTCTTAATGGATTTACACCAGTACCTTCTCTTCCAAGGTTACCAGTTAATAAAGCCATGTTAGCAGTAGACATAACGTTATCTGCACCATGTGAATGTTCAGTAATACCTAAAGAATAAACAATAGCTGCTTTATCTGCTTTAGCATATTCGATTGCAATTTGTTTAATTAATTCAGGGTCAGCTTCAGTAATTTCAACTACTCTATCTAAGTCATATTTTTCAACAACATCTTTAAATGCATCGAAGTTTTTAGATCTTTTTTCAATGAAATCTTTATCTTCAAGACCTTCATCTATGATGATTTTCATCATACCGTTTAACAATGCAACATCAGTACCTGATTTAAATTCAAGATAAGTATCAGCAAGTCTTGCAGTAGGAGTATAACGTGGATCAATTACAACAATTTTTGCACCATTATTTTCTTTAGCTCTAATTAATTTACGAGCAAATAATGGGTGTGCTTCCATACTGTTAGCACCAATGACAATAATATAATCAGATTGTTCAATACTATCAAATCCATTGGTCATAGCACCGGAACCAAAACTGTTAGCAAGTCCAGCTACAGTAGGACCGTGACAAATACGTGCACAATGATCAACGTTATGAGTATTACATGCTACTCTAGCAAATTTTTGTGTAACAAAAATATTTTCATTAGGTGATCTTGCACATGCATAGAATCCTATTTGTTTAGGATCTTCTGCTTTAACTTCATTTAATTTATTTGCAATTTTAGTTAAAGCTTCATCCCAAGTAGCTTCTCTAAATTCACCATTTTCTTTAATGAGTGGAGTTTTTAATCTATCTTCTCTGTTAATAAATTCCCATGAAAAGTTTCCTTTTGGACATAATTTTCCAGAGTTTACAGGATTTCTTTTCCATGGTTCAACACCACATACTTTTCCGTCTTTTACAACGAGGTTCAATCCGCAACCAGTACCACAAAAAGGACATATTGTTGGGACATATTTTATCTCAACCATTTTATAATCTCCATATTAAATTATATTAAATTTTAATCTCTCTAAAAAAATATATGTGTAAAATAATATTATACCCCATACCCCCCAGTTAACATTATTTTGTGTTTTATATGGATCCATATATTTTTTTAAATCTAGTCTTATATATGATGGAATATCTTGTTTACATAATTCCAACAAGATAATCGTTACCATGTCTAATATAAACAAAGTAGTATATCATTGCAACAAATATAGCTCCACCAATTATGTTACCAATTGTTACAGGAATTAAATTATTTACAAAAGCTTGTGTCCAGGTAATATCTCCACCTAAGAATATACCTAATGGGATAAAGAACATATTTGCAACACTGTGTTCAAATCCAAGGGTAACGAAAGTCATAATTGGGAACCAAATACCGAAAACTTTACCAACTACATCGTCAGATGCTACTGCTAACCAACATGCTACACATACAAGCCAGTTACAACCAATACTTCTTAACAATGCTTGTGTCCATGTAAGAGATGTAGTAGCTTTTTCAGCAGCCATGAATGTAGCACCACCAAGTGCTTTAGTACTAGCAACAGTAATAGCTCCAGCTTTAAATGGTGCTGCTGTCATAATACCTGTTGCGTATGCAAGTACATATGCAACAAATAAAGCTCCGACAAAGTTGAAAATCCAACTGATAACCCAATTTCTACCTAATTTACCTGCGGTAGTTCTACCAGATAATACACCTAATGTCATGTATAAACAGTTTCCAGTAAATAAATCAGATCCAGCAATAATAACCATAATAAGACCTACAGGGAACACTGCCCCGAATACTAATTTACTTAATCCAACAGGATAACCTGCAGCAATCATTCCGGCATTAGCAACTTCTGCTAACATTCCACCGAATGCAATGTATGCACCAGCAAGGAAACTTAATAAAACAGCTTCACTTATAGTTGCATTACCTTTTGCTTCACCAGTAGTTGCTACTGCTGCAGCAACCTGTTTAGGACTTTTACAAGAAGAATTCATTTTAATAACCTCTATTTTTCCCATATTATTTTTTTTGATAATACTTAATAACTTATAACATTCCCACATATTATAAGAATTAATAGTATTATGTTTACTTCTTTTCTTAATTTTATTAATAAAAGATTTTCATTACATTCAAATGAAAATATTTATATAATAAGTTCTTATAAAATATTAATATTACAATTAAAAATCATGATAAATACACATTATTTTTGATTAAACTTTTTTTAAAAAAACATTATTTTTCAATTAATTTTCTTAAATAGACGTATACTATCTTTTTTTTAGTAAAATTAAATTAAAATTAATTATTTTAATTAATACTATTATTTTATGAGTTTTTTTTAAATTTTGAGAATATTTTATAAAAATATTATAAATCATGATAAATTATTTTCATACATGAATTTTTTATCTTCCTAAAATTAGCTTTTATTCTAATTATAAGAGGTTTAAAGATTTTAATAAGATTAAATTTTTAGACATTTATGAAAAATATTAAAAATTCAATTTATCATTATTTATCATGATAATGTTTTTCATATCGTAAAAATTAAATTAATTATAAATAAATTAAAAGATTAAATAAATAAAAATAAAATATATTTTTAATTTTAAATGAATTAAAATATAATCTTATGAAAAATATTTAATTTTAAACATACTTTAAATAATTAAAATAAAATAAACG